>JANWZE010000152.1 GCA_025054955.1 Blastocatellia bacterium
TCCAGGGCGCGCGCGCCGGCCGCCCAGAGGAGCTCTTGGCTGATGACTGACCGCTTTTAACATAGGATTTTGTTTTTTTCATAGCGAAAACAAAATACTAACTTTGACCAACACAGTCAACCCCATGCTCATGGGCCGACAGAGCGCACATGAGGCTGAGCAACACAAGCTCGTCAACGGTGGCGTTGTCATCCTTGATCGGGGCTGGTCGGTCGCTCGGTAGCCAAACCGATCAGCGAGTGACCACCACCTGATTTGACTCGGCATGATTGCCGACGTTGTCCCACACGCGAATGATGAAGTAATACGTGCCAGGCGGTAGCGAGCGGGGCAAGATCACCTGCTCAACGGTCCCTGCCGGTTGAGGAAACGGGGCATTTGGCAACTTCTGAGCCAGCTTGATATTGTCGGGTGTCATTGGACTGGTCAGGTAACGAATCTCATAGAACATCGCTTGCCCTTGGTCGTCGTCGTCTCCCGTGGCTGTCCAGACAAGCAGTGGCGCATCGTTCGAGCCAAGCACACGCGCATCGCGGATCGGCGCTGGGGCCACTTCGTCGGTTTCGAGCGCGCGCAGCGCATTGACGCGGCCGCCGGCCACCGTGCGTTCGCGAAAATCGGGCAAGCGATCAACGCTGCCGCGCAATCGGTATTTCACCTGTAACGGGGTGAGTGTAGGAAATTGCGAGTAGATCAGTGCGGCAATGCCGCTGACAATCGCTGTAGCGGCCGACGTACCCTGCCACGTGATGTGTCCCGTCTCGCTGCCCAGCGGGATCGGCGCGCGAGCCGTGATACCGAAGATGCCGCTGCCGGGCGCTGCCAGATCCACGCTGGAGCGGCCATAGTTGGCGAAGAATGGCCGACGATTGAATCGGTCGGTGGCCGTCACCGCGATGACGTTGTCCATGGTCGTTGAGTACTGCGCCGGGTAGATGGGCGTTAGGTCGTTATCGGCGCCTTGATTGCCGGCTGCTGCGACGACCAGCAATCCGGCTTGTTGAGCCGCGCGCAAGGCTAGCTCTCGCGTTTGATTAACCGAAGCGCCGCCGAAGCTCATGTTGATCACACGCACGCCGTGCGGCATCATCGCAATCGCATAGTTGATGGCTTGCACTTGCTGTGAGATGTAGATGCCCGTTGCATCGCCAGCCTTCAGTGGCAGAATCCGGCTACCCCAACTGACCCCGGCGGCGTCCAGCGCATTGTTCGTATGCATGGCGGCCAACCCAGCTACCCAAGTTCCGTGCCCGGTTTCCGCCTCAGGGACGTTATCGCGCCGCGTGAAATCCCAACCGATGACATCGTCCACGAGTTGGTTCAGGTCATCGTCAATGCCGTTATCGGGGATTTCGCCCGGATTGACGAAGAGCTTGCCACGCAGGTCTGGATGATCCAGGTCGAAGCCCGCGTCAATCACGGCAATGACCACATCCGGCTCGCCAGTGGTGATGTCCCACGCTTCAGTAGCGAAAATATCAGTCCGCTCACCTGTGCTCAGCGTCGTCGGATTGAGGTGCCACTGTATAGGAAAGAATTGATCGTTTGGGATCAAGCTCGGTTGATCGAGCGAGTCCGGCTCAGCGAATTCGATCAGGTCGGGATAACGTTGCACGAGCAGAGCGGCCAGCCGCTGCGGATTGATAGGTCGCGCAAAGCGCAGCAGCACGGTGCGGTCTAGTCCGTAGGCACGCCACAGCGTCATTGCTTGCGCCGGCGGTGTGAGGCGTAGTCCTTGATTGAGCGGCTGAGCGTTCTCAGACGGCTGACTCAGCGCCGGCGTGAGACGTTCGATTTCACTTAATCCCCATTGAGCTGCGAGTTCGTCCAGTGCCCGGTTGAGCGTTGTCGGCAGCCGTTTCGTCAAAGGCACCGTAGGAATCCAGACGCCTGGTTTGAAACGCACAATCAGGTGATGATCCACATCACCAATGAACGGTCCGGGCTTTGCCGTTGTCAGCCCAGCATGGGGCATGCTCAGGAGCATCGTGACAAGCAGTATTGTCGTTATCCTCATGCGTGACACTTTACCATTTCCTCTGAACGCCGGGCCGTCGCTCATTTTAGGCGAGGCCGGCTCAGTTGACAACCATAGAATGAGTACTCGGCGCTCGTATGCAAAGCCCGAAGGCTCCCGCGCGCATTCAACATGCATCCAACCACGAGGACTAACAGGAAGAGCCTTGGTTAGGCCGCTGATACGTTCACCACGAGGTTGTCAATCAATCGCGCAGGTCCCACGAATACAGCCAGCGCAATCAAACACTCGCCTTCGAGCACAGTCAGCGGATCAAGCGTTTGGGCGTTGACGATTTCGATGTAGTCAATCCGAGCCAGCGGCTCGCGCTGGATCAATTGCCGCATCGCTGCTGTGATCTCCGCCGCTTGTCTCTGCCCGGAATCAATCATCTGCCGGGCATGTTGCAGCGACCTATAGAGAATTGTCGCCGCCTGCCGCTCGTCAGGCTGCAAATACCGATTGCGTGAGCTCATGGCCAATCCGTCCGGTTCGCGCACAATTGGACAAGCCACGATCTCCACATCCAGATTCAAGTCGGCCACCATTTTCCTGATGATGACCAATTGCTGAGCATCTTTTTGACCGAAACAGGCCACATGGGGACGAACGATCTCGAATAACTTCAGCACGACGGTGGTGACGCCACGAAAGTGGCCGGGGCGCGACCGACCGCATAAACGATCGGCCAGTCCCTCCACCGTCACATAGGTCGCATAGCCAGCGGGGTACATCGCCTCAACCGATGGCGCGAAGAGATACTGCACGCCTTCGCGTTCGAGCAACGCGATGTCAGTTTGCAAATCACGTGGATAGCGATTGAAGTCTTCATGGGGGCCAAACTGGGTGGGATTGACAAAGACCGATACGATGACCACGTCGGCGCGTTGCTGCGCAGCGCGAACCAAGCTCAGGTGGCCTTCGTGTAGCGCGCCCATCGTCGGCACGAATCCAATCCGTTGCCCCTGCCGAGCAGTGGCGCGGGCAACGGCTTTCATTGGCGCTACCTCAGTGATGATCTCCATAACCACGTCCTATTCATCGTAGCTGTGCTCATCGGCGGGAAACAAGCCTGTCTTCACCTCATCCACATACTGACGACAAGCCTGCACAATCAAAGGGCCAATCTCGGCATAGACCTTGACGAATCGCGGTCGAAACTTATCAAATACGCCGAGCATATCATGAATAACCAACACCTGCCCGTCACAGTATGGGCCAGCGCCAATACCGATGGTCGGAATGGACACAGACTCGGTGACTCGCCGCGCCAGCGACTTGGGAATCTTCTCCAACACGATGGCAAAGCAGCCGGCGTCCTCCAGCGCGCGAGCGCTATCCAATATCTTTTGCGCATCATCGGGCGTGCGCCCTTGCAACTTATACCCACCGAACTTATGTACAGATTGTGGCGTCAACCCGATATGCCCCATCACCGGAATGCCCGCGCCAACGATTTTCTTGATCGTCGGCACCATGCGACGGCCGCCTTCCAGTTTGACGGCATGGGCGCGCGCTTCTTTCATGAAGCGTCCGGCATTGATCAAGGCTTGTTCGGGATTGACCTGATACGACATGAACGGCATGTCACCAACCACCATCGCCCGCTTGGCCGCGCGGGCGACAATTTCGGTGTGGTACAACATCTGTTCCAACGTCACGGGAATCGTCGTTGAATGCCCGGCAAATACCATCGCCAGCGTGTCACCGACTAACAAAATATCTACACCCGCCTGATCCAAAATCTCCGCCGTCAGGTAATCGTAGGCCGTCAGCATGGCGATTTTTTCTCCATTGGCCTTCATCTGACGCAGCACACTCACTGTGACCTGGTTGAACGGCATGAGCTCCTCCGGAAATACATCCACAGATTCACTGATGACCAGATTTTCAATCAGTCAATCAGTGCTTGTTTTCATCGTTTCTCCCGCGTCGCCACCGGCGACGTGAGCACCTCCTCCTCTTCCGCACGCGAATCACATGATGAGCCAGCAGCGCGTTGTAAGCAAGGTGGCGCCGGCTGTGTCTTGCACGACGCTCTCCCATTGGCCATCACCCACGATGCTTGAGTTCGATCACATTGGACACTCTCTCCTTGCCCTCATCCGCGATACATGGCTTCAATCACGTCGGCATATCTTTCCATAGCCACCTTCCGTTTAATCTTCATGGTTGGCGTCAGCAAGCCGTCTTCAATCGTGAACTCGTTCTGCAAAATAGCAAACTTCTTGATCTGCTCGAATGAGGCAAGCTGTGCATTGCGCTGGGCGACGACGCGCTCCAGCAAGGCACGCACCTGAGGATGACGGACCAGTTCGCTGTAAGGTGTATCATCAAGCCCCTGGCTGGCCGCCCACTGCTGGATGGCCGGCGGATTGAGCGTGATCAACGCCGTCAGATATGGGCGTCGGTCGCCGATGATGATGATCTCGCTGATATATTCAGAAGCTTTGAAAAAATTCTCCAGCTTGGCCGGCGCGATATTTTTCCCGCCTGCTGTGATGATCAAGTTTTTCTTACGATCCGTGATTACCAGATAGCCCTGTTCATCAATCATGCCGACATCGCCTGAGTAGTACCAGCCGTCGCGCAGTGCGCGCGCGGTTTCGTCTGGGTCTTTGAAATAACCTTTGAACACGCCGCCGCCTTTGATCAAGATTTCCCCGTCGTTGGCGATTTTGATCTGCACGCCGGGCAGCGGCACTCCGACCGTGCCGATACGCGGAGACTGAGGGCGATTCATGGTGGCCGGACCGCATGTCTCTGTGGCGCCGTAGCCTTCCAGGAGCGGCAATCCGATGTCACCAAAAAATTCGGCGACATCACGCGCCAGCGGCGCAGCGCCAGAGATGCCGTATCGCGCTCGACCGCCCAGTCGAGCCTTGATCTTGCTAAGCACCAGCCGCTCAGCCAGCGCGTGCTGTAGCGCCAACCACGGAGAGACGCGACGGCCTGACTCCTGAGCCAATCGTCGCGCCCGCCCAACGCCAAGCGCCCAGTGGAAAATTTTCTTGGCCACTGGCGAGCTTTGCTCAACGGCGCTCATGACGCGTGCATGAATCTTTTCATAGAATCGCGGAACGCCGACCAACGTGGAAGGCGCGACCTCTACCAGATTCTCGCCGACCGTTTCCAGGCTTTCGGCAAAGCAGGTCGTACTCCCCATGTAAAGCTGAGCAAACAATCCCATCCGTTCCAACGCATGAGCCAGCGGCAAATAACACAGATAAACATTCTGGTCTGAGAGATACTCACGAAACGCTTCCTCAACGGCCCGCAACACAAACATGATGTTCCCATGCGTGAGCATCACGCCCTTGGGCTGGCCGGTCGTGCCTGACGTGTAAATAATCGTTGCCAGATCATCGGGCGTGATGGCCGCTTGCCATTGAGCGCGTTGCTGCACGGTGGCCGAATCGGCCTCCTCACCCAGCCGGCACACGTCATCAAAGCTGAGCCATCGCGCATCGGATTGGGCGGCGACTGAGTCAAACACAATGACCTTCTCCAACCCGAACAAACGATCTTCAACCGATTTGATTTTGTCCAACTGATCGCGCTGATCCACAATCAGCAATCGCGCTTCCGAATGATTCACGATGTAGGCCACATCATCGGCGACGCTGGTAGCATAAATCGGCACCGTCACAGCGCCGGCTGACAAAATCGCTAAATCGGCAAACATGAACTCAGGCCGATTGCGTGAGAGCAAGCAGACGTTTTCGCCCCGCTTGAGGCCCAAGCGAATCAGGCCAAGACTCAACTGGCGCACGCGCTCGCCACATTCGTGCCAGCTTATGTCGGTGTAACGACCGGCTCGTTTGACGCGCAGGGCCGCGCGCGACCCATAGCGCTTGACCTGATGGTTGAACACCTCAACAATTGTGCTCGCCGCCTGCATATCACCATTGGCGGTGCATTATGACACGGGTGGGGTTTCACTGGCAATTTGTTGGGACAACAACCATCGCTTTGAGTGACTTGACGGTGACACGACCGAAGTGACAGACTCCGGCGCTCGATGGCCGCGACCAAACGCAAACACGATGGCTTCTCGTTCCTGCTGGGAGCGACCGCTTTGACCATTGTCCTCTGGTACGTGCCCTATGCAGACCGGCTCGTTTATCCGCTTCGCATCTTCGTCACATTCATGCATGAGACCGCGCATGCGCTGGCCGCGCTGGCTACAGGCGGCGCTGTTGAACGCATTGAGATTGCTTCCAATGGCAGTGGCCTGACTTACACGCGAGGTGGCTGGAGCCTGTTGATTGCCAGCGCCGGTTACGTGGGCACCATGCTCTATGGTGGACTGCTCCTCATGCTGAGCAAACAGGCGAAGCACGCCAGGCTGGCATTGGTTGGAACGAGTCTGCTCGTGGGATTGGTTACGCTCTTTTGGGTCAAGCCGATTTTGAGTTTCGGGTTCTCGGCAGGTGTGGCCTTGACTATCGGGCTGGCAGCGACCCTCTATCTGGCGACCGCACGAGTAACCCATTTCTTGGTCAGCTTCCTCGGTGTTCAAAGCTGTCTGAACTCGCTCTTCGACTTGAAGACGCTCTTTCTACTCTCGGCTCATACCAATGTGCCAACTGATGCGATGACCTTGGAACAAATGACCATGATCCCGGCGATCCTCTGGGCGTTGGCGTGGGTTGGCATTTCGCTGCTGATCTTGTTCCTAGCGCTGCGCAGCTACCGCTCAGCCTTGCCCAAGCTCTGAATAGGTGGACAAAAGGTCTGGGGGATTTTGGCAGACAGACGTTTTGGTTTGCTCTGCTGTCCCAGACGTTGCACGTCTGGCTACCTTCTTTCCGGCCGCTGACGCGGCCTCCGGATGCTGACCCACCACAGAAGGCGCCACTAAATCGCACCCTCTGGAACTCGCAACTCGCTTGCGCGGCCTCCGGATGCTGACCCACCACAGAAGGCGCCTGTAAGGCGCATCCCCCGGAAGTTGCAGGCCACTGACGCGCCCTCCGAAGGCTGACGCACCCCACTGAGGATGTCATAAAATGCGCACAGAAAATCGTAGACTGCCCGCGTGGGACGTTCTGAGCGTGCTCTCCATGTTGCTTTTCAAACATGGCTTTTCTCCAGTCTATTGGTATAAGCTGTATAGCCTGTGAGCGGTCGTATGAATCTTGAGAAATACTCACGACAAATTCTCTTTGAACCCATTGGCGCGGAAGGGCAACAGAAATTGCTCAACAGTCGCGTCGCTGTCATCGGTTGCGGCGCGCTGGGCGCCGTTCAGGTGGAATCGCTGGCGCGCGCTGGCGTCGGCTTTCTGCGGCTGGCTGACCGCGATTTCGTTGAAGAAAGCAATTTGCAACGGCAGATCATGTTTGATGAATCGGACGCAGCCGAGCGACTGCCGAAAGCCATTGCTTGCCGGCGACGTGTGCAGCGCATCAACTCGATGATCAACGTTGAAGCTATTGTCGCCAACGTTCATCATGCCAATATCGAACAGATCATCAGCGATGTAGACCTCGTGCTGGACGGGACAGACAATTTCGAGACGCGCTACCTGATCAATGACGCGTGCGTTAAGACGGAAACGCCGTGGGTCTATGGCGCGGCCGTCGGCTCCTACGGGCTAACAATGACCATCATCCCTCACCAGACTCCATGCCTGCGCTGCGTGATCGAGACGCTGCCGCCGCCAGGCTCATCACCCACCTGTGACACCGCTGGCGTCATCTTGCCGATCATCTTCACCATCGCTTCGATTCAGGTCACGGAAGCGATCAAAATTCTGACCGGCCAGCTCGATCAATTGCATCATTCCATTATTCAAATTGACTTATGGCAACACGCTTACAATCGGATTCGGCTCGGCTCGTTACGAGACAAATCAGATTGCCCGGCGTGTAAGCGCGGCCAGTTTGAATTTCTCGACGCCAAGGCTGGCCACCTGGCTTCGGGACTGTGCGGCCGTCATGCTGTGTACATTTCGCCGAGTCAGCGCGTCACGATTGACCTGCCCACATTGGCCGAACGCTTGAAGGCTGTCGGCTCGGTTAAACTCACAGCTCATTTACTCACCGTCAAGCTGGACGAGTACGAAATCAATCTCTTTGCTGATGGTCACTGCATCGTCAAAGGGACAACCGATGTGGAGACGGCGCGCCGTTTGTACACGCGCTATATCGGCAGTTGACCATCACTCAAGTTCACCACGTTCGTAGGCCATAACAGGGACATTCTGTGGTTTTGATGCCAGGTTGACTATCACTCGAGTTCACCATGCTCGTAGGCCGGCCAATCCCAATCCGCTCAGCGCAACGTGCGCCAAAATCGGCGCGATCAACGATCGTCGCCACAAGTAGACAACACAGAGCCAACCGCCGACATACAAACTACTCGGCACGACAAACCAATCCAATGCTACTGCCTCGCCCAATCCAAACGCAGTGTAGGCCAAGACTGCTATCACCACCGAGCTACTCAAACGATAGAGCCGATGCAGCTCGGTCAGCACGTAACCGCGCCAGACGATTTCCTCACACACCGCGATGATGATCACATGAATCCACTGCACTGGCGCTGCGAGAGATGGCAACGCGGCAGTTGGCACGTTGATGTTGAACCATCGGAGCAACCAGACGGGCATCAGAGCGATCAACCATAATCCACATCCCACCAACAGACCGATCAATGCTTCGCGCCCAAACCAATCGGTTGTCAAGCCAATCTCGGCCAGATGCCGCTTCTGCTGTCGCAGCCGCCAAATTACCCACACAAGCAAACCAACATCGGCTGTGAGCCTCACCCACGGGCGAACGGGAGCGCCCAGCAGATGATGATTGATCAACCACAATGCCATCCACCACACCGGCGCGCAGGCCACGAACCACCAGATACACCACCGAGGCATGCGCACCCGACTGTGCGAGAGGGATGATGAGACGGCCGGCTGCTCACTCATAGCCACGCCCTATAACTGAACGAGGGTCTGCCGTGGGCGATGCACGCGCATCTGGTCAACGGCGCGCAGCACGTCATCTACCAGCGAGGCAACCGACCACGCTGATTCGACGCACAGTATATTCACCGGCGCAGGCCCACCCGGCGTCCACCGTTCGACAAATCGTCGGGAGGGATAGCCGGCAAAAATGACCGTCGTCGGAATGCCCAACGCCGCCGCAATGTGCTGCCCCGCAGAATCGTAACCGATATACTGGTCTGAATGAGCCACCAGCGCGCTGAACCGTCCAATGCCGCCGTGCCAGGTGAACAGGTCAGCATCAAGATCATCCAACGCAACTCGTGCTGAGGCGTTCCTCTCGTCCAGTTCAATGACCCGACGCCCTTGTTGGCAAACGGCTCGTATGATCGAATCCACGCGCTGAACCTCTTGGGCGCCCACACCTTTATCTACAACGAGAGCCGCTCCTGTTTGAAGCAATCTCGACACCAGCTCCAATTCAAATGACTCGTTGAGGCATTTTCGCGGATTACCGCCGACGCCCAAGCTGAGCGTAATCAGGTCACGCGGACGTTTCGCGCGAATCCGCTCAACCACGGTCTTGCCAAAAACCACGTCATCACGCCTCAACCAGACGCATGGATAAAGCCGCTGGCCTTCGCCAAACGTTTCATCGGCCCACGTTGCCGCCAACTGGCTCAACCCGGACAGCCCATCTTTTTGATAACTCCGGCTCTCAAAAAAGTAGGAATGCCTTTCATCCTGCGCCAATGGTAACAGCCCCAACTGAGTGAGTCGTGAATCGGGATCAACGATCAAAAATTCATCGTGGGACAATCCCGTTGCCAGCTCTTTGATCGTTTCAACCACGGCGATCCAACTTGCTAAACGCTCCAGCAGACTGCTGCCACGGTGGTAATCGAGCCGATGAATCCGAAGGGAGGCGCTGCCGCCGAACAATTCATTCGCCTTCTCGCTCCCCAGCAGGATGATCTCAGCGGACGGCATGAGCTGCCGTAGCTTCTGCCAGATGATGCTGGTGATTTCCACATCAGCCCCAAGCGTGACGCGGGACAGGATGAACGCTCTCTTGATGCGACCAGTTCGAGCCGGATCACATGGCTTGATCTGGCGGACTGTTTGCATGCGTTGATTGAGGTCACGCGTTGATTGGAGGCCGAATTGGTTCAATTGCCTGTTAAGTTTCTGTTGCTGGGGAAGCTGTCGGCAAAACTCAATCACGTGGGCAAAGATGGCATAGTAGGAGGCACAATCACTCGGCTCGAACGAATCCGACAGTGGTTCAACAACGTCACGGAACAAAGCATTCAGGCCGGGCGCAGCCAGCGTCTCATCGTCGAGCGTCGCGATCTCGCAGAGCAAGCGGAGCGCCTCAGCGCAAACCAGCGGGCGACACGCCATGAGGTCGGTAGCCGCATCCGCGGCCCACTCGTTGACTTGTTCAAGCGCAAGGCGACCGGCTTGCCTGGCGCGGTGGAAGGCCTGCAATCGAATATGCGCTTGCTGCTTGACCTCTTTGACACGGACTGGTTCAGCCATACGAAATAAAGGCCAATTGTAGCCAACGGCCTCAGGCTGTGCTAGGCTAGTGCATCTACCAAGCCAACAGAAAACAGCAACAAGCAGTTTATGATGAAACCGGTGAAATTCGTCATTCCGAAAGGTTCATTGGAAAAAGCGACGTTCGCGCTGCTGGAACGCGCCTGGTATGAAATTCACGGGCAGGATCGCACCTACCGGCCAATGGTCAATGATCCGCAGATTGCCCTGAAGCTGCTACGGCCACAGGAAATTCCTATCTTCGTCGCCGAAGGACTGCATGACGTCGGCATCACCGGCCAGGACTGGATCCGCGAGACCCAAGCCGACGTCGAAGTGCTGATGAATTTGCAATACGGAAAAATCAAGCTGGTCATGGCTGTGCCGAGAGATTACCAGGTCAACTCGCTCAGCGGGCTGATCAAAAAATATGCCGACGGACACAAGCGGCTGCGCATCTCAACCGAGTATTTGAACATTGCCGCTGAGCACATCAAAGCGAATCCGGCCTATCGTAAACTGTTCGGCGCGACTGACCCGATGATGATTACGCCGTGGTGGCACAAGGGCGACAATCCCCGCGTCGGCATTTATCTCTCGTTCGGCGCGACGGAAGCCAAGCCGCCGGAAGACACCGACGCAATCCTGGACGTCACCGAGACCGGCACGACGCTGGAGCGAAATAATCTGCGCATCATCGAAACGGTGATGGAATCCTCAGCCGTGTTAATCGCCAATAAGCGATCGCTCGGCGATCAGCGGAAGCGGGAGAAAATCTTCGACATCGTGACACTGCTCAAAGGCGTCATTGATAGCAATACCAAGCTGCACATCTTCGTCAATGTCAAACACGAAAATCTGCAGAAGTTGCTCAAGCAGTTACCCGGACTTAAGGGGCCGACGGTCAGTCCGTTGTCAACCAAAGGTTGGTATTCCGTCAACACGATCATTGACAAAAGTCAGTTTCTGCGCCTACTGCCCATCTTGCGCCGACTTGCCCAAGGTTTGGTCGTGCATGAACCCAAACAAATTCTTCCGCTCGAGGAAATCAGCCGGAGCGAAGATTCACCGTCATAACATGCCTGTTTCTATCCACCAACTCACGCGAAGAAACCTTGACCAGCTTCTCGTCCGACTGCGTCCGCACCGGATCGTGGATCAAGCTGTGCAATCGCGCGTGCGGGTGATCATTGATGATGTTGCCCGTCGAGGTGACGCAGCATTGCTTCAGTACACGGCTCAGTTCGACGGCGTCGTGTTGCATCCTGAGGAACTGCGCGTTCAAGGGCGTGAGTTTGACCAGGCTCGGCGTCAGGTCACCGGTGAGCAATTGGCCGCGCTGAAAGTATCGTTGGCCAACATCAGGAAAGTCGAGCAACACAGGTTGGCGCGATTGTCAGGTCGGATGCAGACAAGCCCCGGCGTGAGCGTGCGAGCCACCGTTCGACCGCTCAGCAGCGTTGGCTGCTACGTGCCTGGCGGGCGCGCCGTTTATCCAAGTTCCGTCTTGATGAATGTTGTGCCAGCGCAGGTAGCCGGCGTCAAACGCATCGTGCTGTGCTCGCCGCCGTCGGCAACAAAAACGATTCATCCACTGATTCTGGTGGCTGCCAAGCTGTGTGGCGTTCATGAAGTCTATCGCGTCGGTGGCGCGCAGGCGATTGCCGCGCTGGCCTTCGGCACGCAGACAATCAAACCAGTGCAAAAAATCATCGGACCGGGCAGTGCGTATGTCGCCGCCGCCAAGCTGGCCGTGTCTGATCGTGTGGCGATTGATGCGCCGGCCGGGCCGAGCGAACTGCTGGTCATTGCTGATGAAACAGCCGACCCGGTCAACGTCGCGGCCGACATGCTCTCTCAGGCGGAACATGGCCATGACAGCATTGTTGGGCTGGTGACAACCTCATCGAAACTAGCTAAACAGGTTGTGGCGGCGCTCCGTGAACGATTGGATGCAGTGGAGCGGTCGGCAACGATTGCGCAGGCGCTGGCCCAGAACGGCTTCGTGCTGACTTGCAACAGCATGAAACTGGCCGTCGAGTTCACCAACGGGTTTGCGCCTGAGCATCTGGAGATCATCGCCCGACAGGCTCACTCGCTTGCCAATGAGATTGAGGCAGCGGGCTTGATCCTGCTTGGCAACTATTCGCCGGTGGCGGCCAGCGATTATGTTGTTGGCTCCAATCACGTCCTGCCGACGGGCGGCGCAGCAAAAACCTATTCAGGGTTATCCGTCATTGATTTTGTGCGGCGAGTCAACATCGTGCACTGCTCGCGCAAAGGACTCAAGGGTCTGATGCCGTCACTCAGAGCGCTGGCGCTGGCCGAAGGTCTGCCCAATCATTATCGCGCCGCCGCCGAGCGGTTCAGACACAGAAGGCAGTAGGGAGCAAACGGGAAGCAGTGGTCAGTAGAATGAGTAACGACGGCGGAGCATGCCAATAAACTCCATTGTCTACTGAATGCCAACTACCGTTAGGTGTTCTATATGATCAGCGTAGCTCACAATAGTTGGCGAGAAGTATAGTAAAATGGCAACAGCCTGCTCGGCGGGCGACAAGTCATATTGATATGGAGAACTGATGGCAAACCCTACCAAAAACTATCGGAGGACATTGGAAGAGCTTGAAGAGGTAGCGTCCAAGTTTTGGCCCGCTGAACTGTCTGAGCTTGAAGCCAAGCTGAGTGTCATTCCGTTATTGCTGGAGACGCAGGATCAGTTTATTAGCATCCTCAGCGTGAAAACACCCAACTTGGCCAATTTATTCAGCATTCTAGAAGCTTCAAGCCTGCCCGCAAATCTGTTTCTCAAGCACCTAGCCATCCTCGCTGACTTTGGTGGCGAACTCCTACAGCGAGTGAGCCGTGAATTTGAGATGCTTTTTCCCGAAGGCAAATTGAGTTACTACTGGCAAGGGAAGCCACACAGCTATATCTTCCGATCTTTGCCCCGTCCTAAGTTCAGTAACCAAAACCTTCATATTGACGGGAGGCACCTGCTTGAGCCACACCCTCTGGATGACTTAAAGAGAGACGCTATTGCCTTGCTCCTATTTGGTAGCGCATATAGCGGTGAGCATCAAAAAGTCGCCGAAGCGTTGGCCAAGTGCGAGATTGGAGATTACCTGGGGAAATCGGACGAACTGGCGAATTTTGTCAAGCAACGGTATCTTTGGGTGAGCCGAATCACCGGCGGAGCAAAGGCGAATAACTTGGGGCAGTTAGCTCAGAGGTTCGTGGCCGAGTACATAGAGAATAACCTTGGATTAGATCATGTAGAGGTCAGGTCGAGTGGCCGTATACCGGGAGTCACTCATACAGACCCACTGACCGGGCGTGAAACTTCATTCGACTTGGTTGTGACTAATGGGGCGAGATATGTGGCAGTCGAGGTCAGTTTCCAAGTAACGACCAATAGCACTATTGAGCGCAAAGCAGGCCAAGCAAAGGGCCGTTATGAGCAAATTGAGAAGGCGGGGCATCGGATAGCGTATGTCATTGATGGCGCAGGCAACTTCCAAAGGGAAACTGCAATGAAGACCATGCTTTCACATAGCCACTGTTCAGTAGCCTTCTCTCGTAGCGAGCTGGAGGTTCTTTGCAATTTTCTGAGAGATTTCTTTGCAGAAGATTCGCAATGAGGTTAAGCAATGGCGCATCTTTCAGAAGGTAGTCATCCTCTTGTGGCACAATACATCTCTGTCCAGAGCGACGAACACCTGTGCAGTTTGGTGCGTAGGTTCCCTGATGTTTGCATGTTAATACTGCCGCCGTGTGCTGAGCCCGATCAATATCGAAGACCCCTACAAGACATTGGGAGTGTGGTTGCCGGTGTTGCTCAAGAGTTAGGTCCGGATGCAACGCTGATTACCGTAGGTGAAGTTATTGACTTAGTGCAAGTGCAAGCGGCTATGCCTGCCGCAGTGCGATACCAGCATTGGATAGCCATCAAGCGCGCGTCTCCCAGAAGAGTTGACCAGCGTTCCTTGCCGAATCATCATTTTGGTGCTTTGATCCACACCAGGTATCAGCAGTCCTTACGCCATACTAAGACCAGGATAAAATACACGTACTGTCCCGCCTGTCATAAGACTACGAAGGATTACGGTGGCAAGAAACATACTTACCACGAGTATGGCACGTTAGTGTCAGATGTGTGGCGTGACGTGGTGTGTGATCTGGAAGGCGATCTCACACCTATCATTGACCGATTTCGAGATCTTTTTGGGATTGATTCTTACAAGGAACTGTTAATCCTCGACTGCCGCCAGAGGGACGTTAAACGAGTGCCAGCGCAGTACAGTCTAAAGTCTGATTGGAACGCTAGCTTTATTGTCGGGCGAGAGGGCTCCCCTAAATATGAAGCAGCCCAACCTGTGATGTCGCAGTCCCGCCTTTTTCCCTATGACTTCTCAGACCACATCTATGAAGCCACGGAAAGCAAGTTGCCTGCGCATCTGATGAACCAGGTGTTGCATGGTGACTGCTTGCAGTGGCTGCGAGAAATTCCGGATGACAGCGTCGACTTTGTCTTTGCCGATCCACCTTACAACCTGGGAAAGAACTATCTGGGTTACTCGGATGACCTAGAGATCAGAGAGTACTTCAACTGGTGCGATCAGTGGATTGCTGAGTTGGTCCGTGTCTTAAAACCAGGGCGCACGCTCACACTTCTGAATATCCCCCTCTGGGCGATCCGGCACTTTCTGTTTATGGATTCAACTCTCCAGTTTCAAAATTGGATTGTTTGGGACGCATTGGCTTTCCCTGTGCGTTTGATAATGCCAGCTCATTACACAATTCTGGCGTTTTCTAAGGGGAAGCCCCGCGAGCTACCGGGCTTGATCGGGGAAGCGGATCCGGTAGATGTTCAAAGTGCCCCAGATATGTTCAAAGCTTTGGAACCACTGGCCGAGGGGTATTGTCTCCGTGCCACATGCGTAAAACGGCGACGAGCTTCACAGGCGACTGACCGCGGACCGCTTACTGATTTGTGGTGGGATATTCACCGCCTGAAACACAATACTCGCCGTGTAGATCATCCAACTCAACTCCCACCACATCTTATGTACCGGCTGATCGCCATTTTCACCAAGCGTGGTGAGGTAGTCCTGGATTGTTTCAATGGAGCGGGAACGACAACTCTCGCTGCTCATCAGATGGAGCGCTGCTACGTCGGAATTGAGAAGTCAAAAAAGTATTGTGACACGGCGAGGAACCGTCATGAGGAGATATTCAGAGGCCTGAACCCATTTCGTAAAGCATTCCGGGAACTCACTGCCAAGAACAGCCCTGTCCCACGGCTACCTAAACAGAAATATGAGGTTCCCAAGAAAACATTGCAACTGGAAGTTAAGCGAGTGGCACAGCAGTTGGGGCATCTGCCCAGTCGTGATGAGCTTGCTCAGTACGGCAAGTTTCCAATCAGGTATTACGATGAGTATTTCATAAGCTGGGGCGAGGTTTGCGCTGCCGCCCGTACTACAGGCATGACGGAAGAGTTACCGTCCTCTGTGAATCGCCAATCCTCAGTGTCTGAAACACAATTAAGGCTGAGTTTTGAATTGAACAACCATAGCGATGAAAGGTAGAAGATGCACCTAATCACAGGCTCAGAGGGCACAGGTTTGCGCCGCCGCCGAGCGGTTCAGACAACGCCGTCGGCAGACAACCGATACACAACAGAACAAGGCAGCCGGCAGCCAACAACAACGCAATAAACCACCACGACCGGCTCTGGCCTAACGCCTTGATCACATGGACGAGAAAGTACGAAAACGACTCCAACAACTAGAACGGCTCGAAGGCTACGTCATGCCTGACTCCACGCCGCTGGAGGGTCAACCTGCGGCTCCGGCTGACATCATCAAGCTGGACGCCAACGAAAATGTGTTCCTGACCAAAGACTGGCTGCATGCGTTGGCCATGGAGGTCATTGAAGAATTGGACCCGCGCTTTTACTCGACCCATGAGTATCAGCAACTGGTGCGCGCCCTGAGCATACGTCACGACATCACCCCGCAGCATATCGTGCTCGGCAACGGCGGCGATCAAATTATTGACTTCGTCGCCAAGACGTTTCTTGATGTTGGCTCAATAGCTGTGTCTGTTGAGCCGACATACTCTTTCTATCGCCTGCGGGCCAAGTTGGCCGGCGCACAGTATGTCACCGTTCCGCTGAACGATGACTTTTCGCTGAATGTCAACCGGCTGCTCGACGCGGCCCGCGACGCAAGCATGATGTTGCTGTGCTCGCCCAACAATCCGACAGGCAATCAATTTGCCGCCGAGCACCTCAGAGAAGTGTTGCAGGCGTTTGATGGCATCGTGTTTGTGGACGAAGCTTACGCTGACTTCGCCGACGAGAACCTGGTTCACTGGGTCGCCGAGTTCGAGCATCTGGTGATTTTGCGCACATTCTCGAAGGCGTTTGGCTTAGCCGGGCTGCGGCTCGGATACTTAGTGGCTCATCCGACACTGGCGCGGCCGTTCGCCGAAAAAATTCAATACCCTTATCCGGTCAGCGCATTCACGCTAGCTCTGGCGTTGAAACTCATGCAACAGATTGACGTTGTCCAAGCCGCCATTGAACGCATGAAGAGCGAACGCGCGCGGCTCATCCGAGAGCTGGCATCAATCGAAGGCATCAGCCCATTTCAATCCCAGAGTAACTTCGTGCTCTTCCAACTGGCATTGCCAGCAGAGAGGGTTCACAGCCAGCTCATTGACCAAGGCATCTTCTTGAAACATGTGGGCACGGTGTTGGGCATGAACAACTGCCTGCGAACGACAGTCGGCACGCCGCCAATGAACGATCGGCTCCTAGAAACATTGCGGCGAATCTGTCAGAGTTAGCCATTCTGGCTTATAATCTCCCGCCCTATGCGTACAGCCAATGTCACCAGAGAAACGCGCGAGACGCAGATTTCTGTTCAGGTCAATGTGGATGGCAGCGGGCAGCATCAGGTTGACACTGAAGTCAAATTCCTCACCCATCTTCTCGAGCTGCTGGCCACACACAGCCTGTTCGACATTACGGTTCACGCGCGGGGCGACCTCGTTCATCATCTGGTCGAAGATGTGGCGTTGACGCTCGGCCAAGCACTGAACCAAGCGCTCGGTGATCGGACGGGCATCGCTCGATTCGGCTGGGCGATGGTTCCACTGGACGAGTCGCTCGCCTACGCGAGCGTTGATCTGGCTCGACGACCATACCACGTGATTGACCTGAAAATTGACAAGAATGGCGTCGAAGATATGGCTCGCGAGGACATCTACCACTTCACACGCTCGCTGGCCACAGCCATGGAAGCAACCGTTCATATCATTGTCCAACACGGCGACAATGATCATCACAAAATCGAATCGGGGATCAAGGCATTGGCATGGGCGTTGCGTCAGGCCGTTGCTCACGATCCACGACGCAGCGGTGTGCCCAGTTCCAAGGGGGTCATCTGATGACGCGCATCCTGATCCTTGATTACGGCGTCGGCAATCTGTTTAGCCTCAGCAGCGCGATTGAGCGAGAAGGCGCCACGCCACTGATCAGCGCCGAGATTCCATCCGATCTCTCTTTCGACGGACTGATCTTGCCTGGTGTAGGGAATTTCTCGCCGGTCGCTGCCCGGCTCCGCGGGCTGCGTGAGCCAATCGAACGAGTCGTTGAAAGCGGGCGTCCCCTGCTGGGCGTGTGTCTTGGCATGCAAATTCTTTTCCATCGTAGCGAAGAAGGCGAAGGCGAAGGACTGGGCTTGATCGCCGGAGACGTAGTGAAGTTGCCCGCTTTCGTCAAGACGCCACACATGGGCTGGAATAACCTTGAGCGAGTTCGATTGCATCCACTGCTTGACGAGGTTGCTGACGACGGCTGGGTTTATTTCGTTCATTCGTACTATCCGCAACCAGAAGATGAACAAGTAGTGCTGGCACGAACACACTACGGCATTTCATTCCCGGTGATGGTTGCGCGCGAGAACGTCTACGGGATGCAGTTTCATCCTGAAAAATCCGGTCAAACAGGCCGGACCGTGCTGAGAAATTTTTTGCGCCTCTGCGCGCGTTAGCCTAGCTCAGATCATTCAATGATGAGTCACGAACATGGAGCTTATACCGGCAATTGATTTGATGGGCGGTCGCGTTGTTCGCTTGCGACGAGGTGATCCAAACCAGGCGACCGTTTATAGCGACGCTCCGGCGGCTGTTGCGCAACACTGGGAATCTTTGGGAGCCGATGCTCTTCACGTTGTTGATCTGGACAGCGCGTTGCAAGTAAGCAAGGAGCGGCAGACGTCGCTGATAAGCCAGATCGTCAAAGCCGTGCGTATTCCGGTGCAGGTCGGCGGCGGCATCCGTACCACGGAGCAGATCGCTGAGGTGCTCTCGACCGGCGCCAGTAAGGCAATTGTCGGGACCATGGCGTTGCAGAATCAACAGGAGCTTGAGATGGCGTTGCGCGAGTTTGGGGCGGAGCGCATCATGGTGGCGCTGGATTATGCTGACGGACGAGTGAAGATCAAAGGGTGGCAGCAGGCGACCGACCTTGATCCCATTGAAGCGTTGCAACAGCTTTGCCGACGCGGCGCGCGACAATTTCTTATGACGGCAATCGCTCAAGACGGCACACTGGCCGGCGCCGATGTGGAAACGCTCGCCGGGGCTGTGCGTGTGGCCGACGCGCAGGTCTACGCCAGCGGCGGTATCGCAGGACTTGCTGATGTGCAGCGACTCAAACAAATTGGCGTGAAAGGAATCATCATCGGTAAGGCGCTATATGATGGGGTCGTCACCATGAAGCAACTTTCCGAATGGTGCATGGCTGATTGAAGAGTTTATGCCACTGGTCAAACGAATCATTCCCTGTTTGGACGTCCATGAAGGTCGTGTGTTGAAAGGCGTGCGATTTCGGCAACTGAAAGATGCCGGTGACCCGGTTGAGCTGGCCAAGCGGTATCGCGATGATGGCGCCGATGAGTTGGTCTTTTTAGACATCACCGCGTCGGTTGAGAAGCGGGCCACGTTGAGTCGTTTGGTCAGCCAGGTCGCGCGACAACTCGATATTCCCTTCACCGTTGGCGGCGGGATCAAAACGATTGAGGATGCGCGTGTCATTTTGTGTAGTGGCGCCGATAAAATCTCAATCAATACGGCGGCCGTTGAGCGCCCTGAGTTCATCACCGAGTTGGCTGAGTTGTTCGGCAGGCAGTGTGTGGTAGTGGCAATTGACGCCAAACGACATCCGACATCGGCTCCATTCAGCCGCCAGCGTTTATTCGACGTGTACACCTACGGTGGACGGCAACCAACGAATCGGGGCGTTCTGCAATGGGCTGCTGAAGCCGAGCAACGAGGCGCCGGCGAATTGCTGGTCACATCTATTGATCAGGATGGAACGGCGCAAGGCTATGACATCGCTTTGCTGGAAGCCGTGGCGGAAACGGTTCACATCCCCATCATTGCTAGTGGCGGCTGTGGTCAACCTATACACATCTACGAAGCCCTTGCTCACGGCAAAGCCGATGCCGCGTTGGCTGCCTCCATTTTTCACTTTGACACCTATCCGATTCCTTTGGTCAAGCGATTCCTCGCTGAACGAGGCATCCAGGTGAGGCTATGAAGAGTATCCCAGTCGAACAACTTGATTTTCAGAAAGGCAACGGGTTAATCCCTGTCATCGCGCAAGACGCGACTACAGGAGAAGTGCTCATGCTGGCTTATGCCAACCGGGAAGCGCTTCGGCTCACGCTAGAAACCGGCTACGCCCACTACTGGAGCCGCTCCCGACAACAACTATGGAAAAAGGGGGCTTCATCGGGTCACTTGCAAAGAGTTCAACAAGTGCTGGCCGATTGCGACCAGGACACGCTCCTTTACCGGGTGGAGCAAACAGGGCCAGCCTGCCACACTGGTGAACGAAGTTGTTTCTTTCAATCGGTGCACACAACATGAGGGCCTCCGTTTCAATCCTGCAACATCTGCTTAATATTTGAAACAACTGAATTTAGACTCGAATTTTTTCTTGACGATAAGCGCGTTCTCGTGTATTTAATAACTGTCAAGGCAGTAGGAGCGAGGGAAGCCAACTCATGCAAGGTAGCCCGTCAGGACAACTGTGCGTGGCATTTTCAGCGGTTGGCACAGGCCAGGGTTCAACGGCAAAAGCTGAACTGAACCCAGAGGAAAAAACACAACATACTCTGAGGCTCGAAGGTAACCTATGTCGAATAATCAACTCCACTCCACAGCAAGTTGGCAATCTGATTTGATTCGGACGAGCTTACCGGCGGAGTATCCGCCCGTGCCCTCATCGTTTGAAGAGCTTGGTTTAGAGCAAGACCTGTTAGTGCAATTGCTCGTGAAAACCCTCTATGTTGTCGGCGAGTTGACAGAAGCGTCTGCGGCGCAACGGTTGAAAGTGCCTTATGCCATTGTTGAAGAGTTGTTCCGCGTGCTACGCACGGAAAAATTGTGCGAGGTCAAAGGACTCAGTGGCGCGCGTGGCATTCTCTATCGTTACAACCTGACAGAGCTAGGCCGCGCGCGCGCACGCGACTACATGGAAGTCAGCCAATATGTCGGACCAGCGCCGGTGCCGCTGATTCAGTACGAGGCAATGATGGCTCGCCAATCGGTGCTGAACGTTCGCATCAACCGGCGGATGCTCGAAGCTGGCGTGACACATCTGGTGTTGCCGACGTCACTGATTAACCAACTGGGTGAAGCGGTCAATTCCGGTTGGCCGATTTTCCTGTATGGCGAGCCAGGCAATGGTAAAACGGCATTGGCTGAGGCCATCGGCGAGATGCTCGGCAGCGTGGCCGGCGGCGAGATGTTCATCCCCTATGCCATCGAGATTGATAATCAGATCATTCAGGTTTATGACCCTGTCACGCACGTTGCTCTGGAAGTGGTCAGTGGCAATCCCAGCTCACTGATTGAGATCGAATCAGACACGGAGTATGACACGCGCTGGGTCCTCTGCAAACGACCGATTGTTTTCACCGGCGGCGAATTGACGCTGCCGATGTTGGACCTTTCATTCAATCCCATTTCCAAATACTACGAAGCACCTCCCCAGGTCAAAGCCAGCGGCGGCGTCTTCATCGTTGACGACTTCGGACGTCAACAGGTTCAACCGCAAGACTTGCTCAACCGCTGGATCGTGCCATTGGAAAAACGTGTAGACTACCTGACCCTGCACACGGGCAAAAAGTTCCGTGTTCCGTTTGATACCATCGTGGTATTTGCCACGAACCTTGAACCAAGCAAGCTAGCTGATGAAGCTTTCCTGCGACGTATCCGCAACAAGATTTTCGTCGGCGATCCATCGCTGGATATTTACACGGAAATTTTCAAACGACTCTGCGAGAAGAAGGGTATCCCGTTCGAGCCGGAAGCCATTGACTACTTGTACAACGAATACTACTTGAAGTACGGCATCGGCATGAGGAGTTGTCAACCACGCGATATTATTGAGCAAATCATGAGCATCGCCAAGTTCAACGAAATTCCACCCTCACTAGACCGAGACCTGATTGATCGAGCGTGCCAGATTTACTTCATGCTCAAGCCACCAGACCAAGACCTCAGCAGTATCTACGAATCGGTGCCCAGCCGTCATACCAACCATTTTTGAGCCTACAACCGAAGAGGGTTTAACGCCAAGAGAGCAAGGTCGCCAGCCGATACACGTTATTGAATCGAGCTGGCGACGTTGGTCTCTTGCCAATCCGTGTTGGCGATTGGCAGGCGCGGCGTGCCCGAATGGATATACGACCCAATATGTCAATGCGCGAGTTCGTATCTGCCAGATTCGCAGGCACGACAGCCATGTTTTGCTTCAGGCGTTAATCAATCCCCGACTCGATGCAATATCTTCTCGATGCCAGCCTGAAATACATCGGGCGGCGGTAGCAAACTAGCGACCAAATATCCATCAGCAGCAAAGTCGAAGAAGTAGCCTGGATGAATCAACACGCCGTCTTGCTCAAGCAGCGTCAGTACCAGCTCTTCCTCGGGGTATGTACAGGGAACACGAATAACCGCATACCAGCCGCCCTCTGCATCCAGACATTCGCACGTCGAAGTGGCTTTCAATCGGTTGAGCAGGTACTGACGATTAACCAATACGCGACTCAGAATTGGTTGACTGAGCCGAACGCGTTGCGCCATCCAGCGCGGCAAAGCGTGTTGCACAGGTGTATTGACAGACAGATAAGTATCGGCGATGACCTCCAATCGAGCCAACGCCTCGCCGAGCAGACCGGCGGGACCGCTCGCACAAAGCCATGCTAGCTTCATCTGCGGCAAGCCTAGCAACTTGGAGATGCCACCAAGCGCAAAAGCCAGCACATCAGTCGCGCCAGCCACCGTGACCACGCGATCAGCATTGGTCGAGAATGGATAATCGGCAAAAACTTCGTCGCAGATGAGCGCCAGACCATGCGCGCGACAGGCAGCGACCAGCTCGCTCAATTCTTGACGGTGCAACCACGAGCCGGTCGGATTGTTGGGACTGACGACCACAATGGCCCGCGTCCGAGCCGTGATCAACCGGTGGATGTCAGTCAGATCAATATGCCACTGGCCGCTGTAGACCAACGGATATGCAACCAGCTCGACGTCATTGATTGTTGCCAGGAAATCCAACAGCGGATAGCTCGGTCGTGGCACAAGCACGCAGTCGCCCGGATTGGCCAACAGGCGAAACAGGAATGAATAGGCTTCGCTCGTGCTGGCGGTTAATATGATTTGGTCAGGATCAACAGAAACGCCTTTGCCGGCGTAATAGGCAGCGACTGCCTGCCGCGCTGGCAACATGCCTTTTGGCGATGGTTCGTAAACAAGGCTTTCAGGTTTGCCTAAGACCGAGAGAATGTCGTCGGGATAGCTCAAGCCGCAGCGCGTCGGATTTGATTCGGTCAAATCCAGGATCGGCAGCCCGGCGCGGCGCCGTGCCTCGAGCTGTTGACTCAACTTGTTCGGCGTCAATTTCCAGTCAGTGCGTGAGGCCCACATCAGGGCATTAGAATACAATGGAGCGGGTACGATGACCAAGCGTGCGCTTTAGCGCCGGTGATTTTGCCTAGCAAAAATCAATGCGGAAGAGCAGCGACCAAATCCATCACGCAGCGTCTAGCTGATGCTGCCAGCTTGGCCAAGATGCGCAAATTCTACACCCCGGCGATGAATACCAAATCAGCAGCCGTCTACTTTGAACCTAACGCACTCAAATCAACCCAACATCACGGTGATGCGATCCATCACCGCGTGGCCTACCGACTCAGTCATCTGGCCAAGCTGCTGAAGCTGACGGCTGGAGCCGGCTGCGGCAGCGACGGTCTCTCACGGCGATGCCTGCCTCTTCGGTGATGGCATTGCCAATCTGAATCAATTCGGCTCCCTCAGCGCCAGCCTGTCACGGCGATGCCTGCGGATAGAGCTTCTTCATCAGTTGATCTTTGACTTTGGTTCCTGCCTCGAATGAGGCGTCGGCTTTCTCTCGCGCAGCGGCGAAATTCAACGCATGCCACTGAGTTTTGCCTGCTTTCAACAGGCTCCGAACCGTCTTCATTTGGTCTGTTTCCTTCGTCAGGTCCAGCTTTTTATCCTGACCAACTTCCAGCAACCGGTCTGCCCAGATGAGCATCGCATTGGCACGACTGATGGCTTCCATCACCTCCTGTGCCTTTTGTGGAATTTCGGGTCGAGCCGGTAACGGGCCGTTGATGGTGTTGTGACAACTCGCGCACAAGGCAGCGGCTTGCGTCGGCGAATGCACAACGGCTGACGCCATGTGGGCATGACAGGTCGTGCAGTTGGGGCCTAACCCGGACGCCTTCAATTTTTCGTAATGCCGACTCGTCGTGAACGCGGCGACAGTTTCGGCATGGCAGGTTCCACACGTTTGCGGCAATTGATTGGGATGAACTTTGCTCTGTGGATTGGCCACCGGCAGCACAATCTCCTGATGCGATTTGGCCTTGTCCTTCACCGTCGGGTCGCCGCCGTGGCATTGCTCACAGCCGACAAGATGGTCGCGATGTACCGACACATGCCATTCAAAATAGCGATTACTCACCGACAACGGCGACTTGATCTGAGCATGACACGTGACGCACGTATTCTGTGGCAAGATATTCTGGCTCTGCTGCTCGGGCTTGGCCGTCAACCAGCCGGGCAGAAGCGCCAGCCACAGCGCCAGAACGAAAAGCGTGCAGAGTTGTTTGCACATAGCTGTTGACCTCCATAGCCGAACGTAATACGTGAGAATGGATAATCGTTGCAAAGCCCATGCCGTAGCAGTTCAAGCGCAGCGCAGTCGGCTTCTTGTTGCCACCGAACGAGATGAACATGAATCAAGAGTAGGAGCAGAGGAGAATCAATCCGACAGGTGGAATTTTCACCACCTCAAACGGGCGATAAAACCCAACCTGATGAATTGCTTGACAGGCACAATAAGCTGTGCCAGCATCTGTGGCCTGAAGTGAGCGATGAACGTTTTAGTCATTGGGTCAGGCGGACGCGAGCACGCGCTGGCGTGGAAACTCCAACAGAGCCGTCATACTTCACAGTTACTCTGCGCGCCAGGAAATGCAGGCATGGCGCAGATGGCTACGTGTCACTCACTTGACCTGACGCAGATCGAGCCGCTGCTTGCGTTAATAGAGTCAGCCTCCGTGGAGTTGACGATTGTAGGCCCTGAAGCGCCGTTGGTGGCCGGTGTTGTTGATGCATTGGCTTCGCGTGGGGTGAAAGTCCTCGGCCCAACGCGGGCAGCGGCGCAATTGGAAGGATCAAAGGTTTTTGCCAAGGAGTTCATGGTGCGACATGGCATTCCGACGGCTCGGTTTCAGGTTTGTGATTCACCCGAAGCGGCGCGCCGCGTGATTGAATCAGGCCAATTCGAGTTTCCGCTTGTGGTGAAGGCCGATGGACTGGCTGCCGGCAAAGGCGTGACAGTGGCTCATACGCGCCAACAGGCGCAAGAAGCGATTGAACAGGCGATGGTGCGGCGCGTGTTCGGCGCTGCTGGCGACCGTGTGGTCATTGAAGAATGCCTGTTCGGGCGCGAGCGGAGCTTCTTGCTTTTCACCGATGGCGAAACGATCGCTCCGATGCCGGCGGCGCAGGATTACAAACGCGCGTATGATCACGATCAAGGCCCGAACACAGGCGGCATGGGAACAATTTCCTATCCCGGCTTAGTTGATGACTCAACGTGGGCGATGATCGCTCAGACCATTGCTCGGCCGACCATCCAGGCAATGAGCCGAGAAGGCCATCCGTATCGAGGTGTGCTCTACATTGGCTTGATGTTCACGCAAGAAGGGCCGAAAGTGCTTGAATACAATGTGCGGATGGGCGATCCGGAAACGCAGGCGATCATGCCCCGCTTGGAAACCGATCTGGTGGAAATCAGTGAGGCCATTACAGCCGGTGAGTTATCCCGCATTGACCTGCGCTGGAACCAACGAGCGGTGGCCTGCGTAGTGATAGCCTCCGGCGGCTATCCAGCAACTTATCAAACAGGGTTGCCGATTGACGGCCTTGAGGCGGCGGCAAGCATGCCAAACGTTGTTCTCTTTCATGCTGGAACAGCGACATCTGCTCAAGGGCAGATCATCACAGCCGGCGGGCGCGTGCTGGGCGTGACAGCCTGGGATGAAACGCTGCCGGCAGCCCTCGATCGCGCGTATGGCGCTGTCTCGCAGATTCACTTCGAGCAGATGCACTATCGGCGCGACATCGGACGCACAACGCCTCACCAAGGATGAGAGAGACGCGAGCGTCTCAGAGCCAAACGCTTGAGCAATGCCCACACCTGCAAACATCCGCCGGAAGGTCATTCATGAATGGCTCCGCCAGGTTGGCCGATCTGAATTTTCCTTCCGGTCTCGCGCGGGAGTGGTTATAATCGAACGAAACAGTTAGGAGGCAAACGCCATGTGGGAACGATTAAAACGGCTGCTCCGGTCAATCTTTGGCGGCCTGATTGAGAGGGCCGAAGACCCGGAACTGATTTTGCAACAGGTCATCCGCGACATGCGCGACAAGATACCGCAGATGAATGAAAACGTCGCCCAGGTGATGGCAACGCAGAAATTGCTGGAAAAAGAGGTTGCCACGTTGGAGCGCGAGATCAAAGAACTGGATGGCAAAATTCGCGCAGCGATCAAACAGGGTCGCGATGATATTGCGACGATGTTCATCAGCGCCATGCAAGAGAAGCAAAACTCGATGGAACGCGCCACACAAGAACTGGCGTCGGCCCGCGCTGCATCTGAGCAAGCCAAAAAATTCCGTGATAGCTACTTGCTACAACTGAAAAAGAAACAGGCCGAAGCCATGCAGCTCATCTCCGAACATAAGCGCGCCCGCTTGCAAGAACAACTGGCGCAAACGATGGCCAGCTTCCAGATCGGCGATGATGCGGCGACGTTTGACGAGATGCGCGAAAAGGTCGCCCGGCGCGTTGCCAGCGCTGAAGCTAAAATAGATTTGGCCACCAGTAGCGTTGAATCGGAAATCGCCGAAATTGAGCGTGAAGCATTCTCCATGCAGGTGAACGATACGCTGGCCGCCTACAAACGCCAGATGGGGCTGGCTGTCGAAGGACCAGCGTCGTCACCCTCGGTCAGTGTCGAATCGTCACAAGAAAAAACGCTGGGACCGTCCGAACAAGCGCGTGCGACAGAATGACCGCTGGCCAACGATGCGAGACCGATCCGCTATGACCTTCTACTGATTGACGGATGACTGACTGCGGTTCACTGCCTACTCAAGAGCAACCATGCCGGACAAGATCAACTACTACTGGGAAGCGTTCAAAGAACCATTAAATCTGTGGCCATTGGCCGGCCTGCTTGTTGCCTCCGCCATTGCCGCAGGACAAGGTCCAATGGGTGAATTAACCGGCTTGCTGATGCTAGGCGGCGGATTGCTGGCCGAAGCCATCTATATGATCACTGTGCCGACGAGCGGTTTCTACCGGCGATTGATCGAACGCCGTCAAGCCAGAAAACTGAGCGATCAACGCCGAAAAGCGCGCGAAGAGGTGATTAAAAAATTTGATCCACGCGAGCGTGAAGCCGTCGCCTATTTGCAATGGCTGAAAAATCAAATCTACGCCAATTATCAGCGATTCTCCGGCTCCAAACAGATTCCGGCTGACATCCTGCAACTGGAGACCATGTGGGAACGGTTCGTTGACTTCCTCGACTTATACCGTCGGTGCAAATTGCACCTGCGCTCGTTTAACCGGCAAGCAATCGAAAATCAGATTGCGCAGGCCGAGCGGAATCTAGCGTCAGCCGACGATAAGACGCGCCGGGTGATTGAAAATAACCTGCAAATTCTCAAAGGCCGACTGGCCGAGTACGAAAGCATTCAACGGGCGGTGAAGCTGCTGGAAGCTCAACTGCAGTCCATCGAAAACTTTTTCGGTCTGGTCAATGATAAAGTCGTCACGATGTCTTCGATTGACAGCATTGCCTCGCTCGACTTCGATTCGGTCATTTCCAGCATTGAAATCACTCGCTCGTTGTTGGAAGAAACGGCGCCGATGATGAGCGCGTTGGAGTCATTGCAACGCGAGGAAACGCCGCGTCTACCACCAGAATTGCGCATCAGACAATAGGCTATGAGTGAAGCAAAACCTTATCGTTCGACCTCAGATGTCTCATCCTTGCCGGCGTGGGCTCAACAGATGGTTAAGAAGTACTACGCCGGTGAGGCAAGTCATTTCCTGCTCCATCACAATGTGCACGATTTAGTTCGCACGCGGGACGGCCAATATGTCGGGCTTGTGTCATTCTTGCGGCGCGAGCTACTGGGCAACAAAAACGTCGTCATGTACGATCGTAGCCAGGGCATCACGTTTGGCTCGCCGGAGGTTGAGCGCGCGTTCATCGCTCAACTGCGCGTGATGGACCCGCTTATGTCGAAAGAGGTGCTGGCCAAGCTGCCGAAAGATCCGGGGCGGGCGCTGCCGTTGATTGAGCACTACATTTTCTATGGCGATCAAGCAGCCGTGATCATTGACTTTCTGGAGACCATCGTGCCGACCGGTGAAGTCAGTTACATGGGCCACGAAGACCGCAATAACCTGGTCGCGCTGCAACGCTGGATCACCAGCTCACGACTGCTCAGCACAGATAATATCGTCATCCTCATTGCCGAATCGCTGGCTGATGTCAATCAGCGCATCCGCGAGAATTCGCGGCTGGCCACGATCCAAATTCCTTATCCCGATGAGGCCGAGCGATTGGATTACATTCGCTCGTTCCTGGCCAACAACCCCGACCTGAAAATGGAAATGACCCCTGAGCAACTGGCTCACCTGACCTCCGGGTTGAATCGCGTTCACATCAACTCCATGATGCGCAGCTCGCAACTGGACGAAGCCGGCTTGACGTTTGAATCAGTCCGATTGAAGAAGAAAGAAATCATCGAAGCAGAATGCTTCGGACTGATTGAATGGATCACGCCAAAATATGGCCTGGAGCACGTTGGTGGATTGACTTATGCGAAGGATTTTCTGCGCCACATCGCCGAGACAATCAGACAGGGACGGACCGAGGAAGCGCCAATGGGTATCTTGCTGAGCGGGCCGGTCGGCACAGGCAAGACATTCTTGGCCGAATGCTTCGCCCGCGACTGCGGCCTGAACGTCGTCGAGTTCAAAAATTTCCGCGAAAAGTGGGTTGGCTCAACCGAAGCCAATCTGGAGAAGATCCTGCACCTGCTGCACACACTGGCGCCAATTGTTGTGCTGATTGACGAAGCCGATGCCGCGCTGGGCAATCGCGTCAGCGAAGGCGATAGCGGCGTCAATGCCCGCGTCTTTTCTAAGATCGCCAGCGCCATGGGCGACACGACCAATCGTGGACGGATACTCTGGATCCTCATGACCTGCCGCCCAGACCTGCTGCCCATTGACTTGAAGCGCCAAGGCCGCTGCGAAGAGCACATTTCGTTGTTCTATCCGCAAACTGAGCAGGAACGCCTGGAGATCACGCAGGCAATGGTCAAGAAGAACAAGATTCAAGTCGAAGATGGCATTGACTACGCCCCGATTCTGAAACACCCGCTGGAGATCTCCGGAGCAGACATTGAATCTATGCTGATCCGCGCCCGCCGTGAAGCGCGTCGCCAACAACGGCAACACGTCACGCAACACGATTTGGTAAAAGTCGCCAACGAATTCATTCCCGCGCGCGATGAACTGGAATTGGAATATCAAACGCTGGTTGCTGTGCTGGAAGCGACTTCGCGTGAGATGATCCCGCAGAAGTACCGTGACATGCCTGCCTCGGAAATCAGCCGGCGCGTGGAAGAGTTGAAGATGCTGGTCTAGTGTGGCGCCGAGATTAACCGGACGGGACGAGAGCTGATGAATGCTTCGTCATGGCCTGAATTGATCGGTTGCCGGATCAGGGCTGGTGGTGCTGTCACAATGCCGCATCTTGCAATTCGATGGTCACTGTGGCCGCCGGCACCGGCTAGCGCCTATCAATCCGAAACAGCATTACGCAGTCAGCGATTGGTATAAGGTTGATCTGGACAGAGCTGTGAATGCCATGATATGCTAGCCGCCGTTGTGCGCCTGTAGCTCAATTGGACAGAGCAGCGGACTTCGGATCCGCAGGTTGGAGGTTCGAGTCCTCTCGGGCGCGCGACGAAAAAAGGAACCAACATAAACGCACCCGTAGCTCAGTTGGATAGAGCGTTGGCCTCCGGAGCCAAAGGTCGTGAGTTCGAATCTCGCCGGGTGCGCTTTTTTCTTCTCGTGAGTTCGTGTAACCGGCCGGGTGCAGCCTTCGACAAAATCAGTTTTGAGTACGTTTGCTGACTCTTCTGGTGAATTCGTGTAACCGGCCGGGTGCAGCCTTCAACAAAATCAGTTTTCAGTACGCTCGCCTTCGTGGCGTGCACGGAGCACATGAGCGACTCCTCTGAAAATCCTCATCATCCATTCCTGCGAAGGGAAATGTCGCGCTCGTGTGCAAAAACCGAATGAGATTGTCAAGCCGGATCGTGCGAGGTTGTTCACCCACCAATGAAGAGCATCTGCCGGTGTGGACTCATCAGCCGGGTACCTTTTGCCAAGACTTGACGGCGATTTTGGATTAGGCTTCCCCTGAGGCGCTTTCGTTCTCCCAACAGGAGGCTTCCAAAAAAATTCAGCTTGACAGCGCAAGGCGCATGGGTGCAAGATAAACGCCGCAGGTTTGAGAAACGTCGGGTGGCGTAGTGGGGAGCACCCGAAAGGAGGGAAAAATGATCTCCCCGACGACGCATAGGATCTTCTTGGTTGTGGTTCTCTGCCTGTTGGCCGATTGGCTTCTCTTGGCCGGTCTCTCGACGCGGGCGGAGACGTTTCTGGTGTGCGCGCAGGGCTGTCCTTACAGCTCAATACAGGAAGCTATCGGTCGGGCAAGTCCCGGCGACACGATCCTCGTTCAGGCCGGGACCTATACAGAGAATCTGGTCATTACAAAGCAAGGCCTCATCCTTCGCGGGGAAGACCCGGAGAAGGTCATTGTGCAAGCGCGATTTTCGGATGAGCCAGTTGTCCTCGTGCGTGAATCGAATGTGCGCGTGAGCAGTCTCACCGTGACGGGGGGCGCGCGGGGGGTTCAGATCGAACCCAGGGGGAATAATCCCACGCTCTCAAACCTCATTGTGCGCGGGAATCAGGGCGAAGGGCTCTTCATCGAGGCAACTCAAGCTGGAGAAGCGCGCGGCTGCTTGATCCGGGGGAACACGATTGGTGTCTTCGTGGGGTTGCGAGGGGCTTTTCGGTTCACCGCGAACCGGATTCGCGACAATCGGGACGGCGTAGAGGCTCTGGACGCCGATCGCGTGGAAGTGCGGGAGAATGTGATCACGGGTAATCTGGGCTGTGGGGTGAAAGCTGATGATCGCTCTCAGCTTCTTGGCTCCAACAACGCCATCTTTGCCAACGGTCAGAATCTCTGCGGCCGTGCGCAGAATCGCCCAGACCTCTTGGATCAGACTCCACCCCCTCCTCCGCAGAACCTCGTGGTCACTCCAGCCGAGTGGACCAATCAAGGGCGATTTGAAATTACGTGGGAGGATTCGGTGGACCTGGCGGGCATCGTCGCTTACTTCTTCAAGCTGGGCGCTGCGCCTGCGAGCGCTACCGATGGAATACGTCGGGAGATCGCCCAGAAGCCGCTTGTCCTCGAGAATCCATCGGAAGGAGAGCGACCCGTCTTCGTTTGGCTTGAAGATGGGATGGGAAATCGGAGTCATCTGAATGCCGCTCGCGGCACGCTTCGGTTTGATCGCACGCCGCCGTCGGGCACGCTGCTGATCAATCGGGGAGCGCGGCAGACGACGGAGCTGCGGGTCGCCCTCACGCTTCAGGTTCAGGATGCAGCGAGCGGATTGGCCGAGATGCGATTCTCTAACGATGGGCAGACCTGGTCGCCCTGGGAGCCCTTCGCCGCAGAGAAGGCCATTTGGGACCTTTCGCAATTCGGTGGAAATGCCGATTCCGGTCGCAAGACCGTGTCCGCTCAAGTGCGAGATCGGGCGGGCAATGTGGCCTCGCTCTCGGCACAAATTGAGTACATTCGACTCCAACCTCCCTCGGTTCGATTCACGTTCACACCCCAAACCCCACGTCCTGCTCAGCGGGTGACCTTCGACGCTTCAGGTTCCTCCAGTCCGAATGGCGCCCTCACCCGCTACGTCTGGAACTTCGGCGACGGGACGGAACGGCAGGCGAATCAACCGACCATCCAGCACACGTATGCTTCCGAGGGACGCTACACCATTCGCCTGACGGTAACAGACGCCTTGGGCATGACGGCTTCCGCCGAGCGAACATTGGTGGTGGAAGCTCGCTCGGATACGCTGCGTGTGCCTCAGGACTTCTCCAGTGTGGAGGATGCCGTCAGAGCTGCTCAGCCGGGAGATGTCATCGTCATCAGCGCCGGGTTCTACAGCGTGAATTTGGTGCTCGATAAGCCTCTGACGCTCCGAGGCGTCGGGCCTCAGACGCTGCTTCGGGGGCAGGATTTGAGCCGACCCGTGCTTGTTGTTCAAGGCGAAGGCTTTCAAATGCGCGTGGAGAATATGAGGCTCACAACACAATCCGCGGCGACAGCAGCCACGGTCTCTGCCCAAAGCGGGTCACTCACAATAGCGTCGGCAGTGCTTGAGAACCTCAGTGCTGCGCCAGCGCTGGAGATGGCTGGATCAGCTCGTGTTTCCCTGGAGGGTACGGAAATGGCGCCGATCCGTTTATCCAGCGCTCGTGGGACGACTCTTCGCGCTCGCGATCAAGCCCAGCTTACCACTGCCCATGTCCAGTTCGCCGGGGAGGCGGGATTGGCTTTCACTGGATCGGCCACAGCCGTTGTGGAGGATTCGGCGATTGCTGCTGCTAGCGGTAGCGGTTTCGCCTTCGATGGCTCAGGGAATCTAGCCCTCACTGGTGTGAGCATCGAGGCTGGGGGCGATGGGCTGTCATTTTCTTCCTCCGGTTCGCTCACTATAGAAGGTGTCGAGATTGTGGCGGGCAAAACGGCCGTGCGGCTTGCGGGATCGGCCGAGCTGGCGCTCGATCTCACAGATTCGGCGTTGGCGGGAGCCGAGGTTGGGCTCTCTCTGAGGGGAACGGTTCGCGTGACCGCCATGGACGGCACGATCCAGGGAGGTCTGATCGGCCTCGATGTCGGAGAGAATGCGTGGCTTGTGATGGAGGGCACGGAGGTCACCGGCGATGGGCTCAATGTGAAAGTCAGCGGGCGGGCGGGCGCACGACTTCAGCGGATGAAGCTTTACGGTGGATTGGCTGGCGCGCTGGCCAGGGATTCGGCGACGCTTATTCTTGAGGGTAACACGATCACCGACCACGCCCTGTGGGGCGTTTTCCTGCCTCAACTTCCTTGCTTGGTGACGAGCACGCTCAGCGGGCATACCGATTGGGTCAACTCCGTCGCCTTCAGTCCGGGTACGAAGCTTCTGGCCTCGGGGTCCGGGGATCAAACGATCCGGGTGTGGGATGTGGGGACGGGCAATCTCGTGCGCACGCTCAGTGGGCATACCGCTTGGGTCAGCTCCATCGCCTTCAGTCCGGATGGGAAGGTTTTGGCGTCAGGGTCAGGGTCAGGGTTCTTGGATGGGACGGTTCGGCTGTGGGACGCAGCGACGGGAGCTCTGGTGCGCACGCTCAGCGGGCATACGGGTGGGGTTAGCTCCGTCGCCTTCAGTCCGGATGGGAAGCTTCTGGCATCAGGGTCATGGTACGGGGATCAGACGGTTAGGGTGTGGGACGTAGCGACGGGAGCTCTGGTGCGCACGCTCAGCGGGCATACAGGTGGGGTTAGCTCCGTCGCCTTCAGTCCGGATGGGAAGCTTTTGGCATTGGGGTCCGATGATCAAACGGTCCGGTTGTGGGATGTAGGGACGGGCAATCTCGTGCGCACGCTTAGCGGGCATACCAATTTGGTCCGCTCCGTTGCCTTCAGTCGGGATGGAAAGCTTCTGGCATCGGGCTCTGCGGATCGGACGGTCAAGTTGTGGAATGTCGGTATGGGAGTTGAGTTGGTTGATGTGGCGTTAGAGCTTTCATCCGGTCCGGCTGCGGAATTCACGGGTGTGCTGACAGGGAGCGAGAACGAGATGGAGCGGAACGGACAGCGATTGCCCCAACAGGCACTACAAGATGCTCAGGCAGATGTCTGTCCCGCCTACCTGCGCTTCCTGATTAAGCCAAAATGATACCAATTGACCTTCAAAAGACCATCCTCTCGTGGGCTTCAATGGCGAAGGTCGCGTTTCTTAAGCGTCAGCAGTGGATGTTGTGTTCCCCCTGTTGCACGGTGCCTACGGAGAGGACGGCTGGGATTTCGCAGCAGTGAGTAAGAGGTGTAGAGTGTTGATGCTATGAATAAGATTCGACTCACTCACCCCTGCACTTGAAGCAATACTTGATCGGCTTGATCTACTGCGACACACGAACGACCTGTTTATCCCTGTCGGCGCTGCGCCCGTGGGTATCCCACGACACATTGAGTCGTTTGCTGCAAGCCGGGTTGTCCCGGTCAGGACAACTGTGGACAGGCATGGCTTGTCGGTCGGTGCAGGCAGGCGGCGACTTGATGCTCGATGATACCCGTTGACAACGGTGGGCGAAGAAGGCGGAGACCGTCGGTTTGGTTTGGTGTGGAGGATTGAATCAAGTCGTCACAGGGATGCAAGCGGTGTTATTGATCTGGACCGATGGCCACTGGAAAGTGCCGATCGGGTTGCGACGGTGGCGCACAGGCGACCCATCGAAGATCAGCTTCGCGCTTGAGTTGATCCAGACGGCGGCGCAAGCGGGTCTGACGCCAACCCATGTCGTCTTCGGCAGTTGGTATGCGGCGGCGGTGCTGTTGAATCGGCTCGATGACCTGATTTGGCGCTCTGTGGCTCAGCTCAAGAGCCATCGCACAGTGGATGGCCACTCGATTCGTCATCGCTGGTCGCATCGGTTTGGTCACACCGACGGTCACCTGAGGCACGTGCCTCACCTAGTGAGAGTCATCAAAGATGGGCGCCGCTTCTGGGTCACCAATGAGCTGAGGCTGACCCCGGCGCAGATCAAACAGCACTATCAAGTCAGACAGTCGAAGAAACCTTTCGTCTGCGCAAACAGGAATTGGATTGGGGAGTTGCCGGGCAGGCAAGGCCCAGGCCCAGATCGTTCATCTGCACATGGAATTGGTGGCTCTGTGGTTTGACACAACAGATGGCCTTTGCTCAAGGGCTCACGATCTATGGCTTCAAGCGCCGGTTATTCCGTCACCCCATCCCAGACCATCTCCCTTGGTTGTAACCGTTTCTTGACATTGCGTAATTTCAGTGAGTTTGTCTTGGGAGCGCACGCATGCAGCGTGCATCAGCCCGCAAGGATGCGGAGCCCCCAAGCTAAAGGCAATTGAAAATCGCTCTAAGAGTTTGCTTCCGACAAAACGGCAACCGTTGGCACTTTTCCTCCATGGGCGATCTCATCGGGAAAACCGCTGCCAACGGATGAAAGGTTCCAACGGATAGAAAAATCAGTTAGCACGTTTCGGCGATTCGTTTCCAGTGATGTTCGGTTCTGCTGTCATACGCGTACAGAAATCCGGGACGGGCCGCGTGGCTGTAGCCGGCGCACAGCCGCCGGCCGACCAACCGCCCTGCCAAGATGACCGCCAGAAGCATGAAAGGAGCTTCGATCAGCTCCGCCGTCCGCACACCGAGGCGTGGCTCCAACCACACAACGCAGATCGGACCGAGAGCAAACCCGACGCCGAACACGATAGCGATATAGGTCGCGGACGGTTTCACCCACCGCAGTACGTTCAATCGCGGCTCGCAGTGCCGACCACCGGTTCGTCGCGCCTAACGGCTCGCGTTCCAGCCGCAGCATGGAACATTGTTGGCTGGAAACGCTTGTTAGGCGCAATCCCAATTGGGAAGCTGCGAATCATCTGTACTTCAACAACTCTTCTAAGGCAACTCCGATGTCTTTGGCTATCTACCGTAGCAGAATCGGTGAAATGTCTCGTCCTTTGTGAAAAGGGACGGTTGTACTCCGACCATCTGGATGCCGATACTGCTTGTGTGAACCTCTTTGGCGCACTTGAACAAAGCCAAGTTTTTCCAAGATTGCTACTACTTCGTGAGGCTTGAGAAGGGGGTACTTACCCATTGTTAGGCAACCATCACCATTTGTGTACCAATGAATTCGGCTTCCAGCACTGGCTCACCATCCTCCAGCAGCATTTCAATGACTTCGCGGAGGTTTTTTTGTAGTTCATCCAGTGTTTCTGCTTGCGTGTGAGCACCTGGGAAACCTGGCACATAGCCAATGTACAAACCAGTATCAGGACACTTTTCAACAACCGCTGGAAAAATTCTCATATTGTCCACCTCCATTGCAATTCTACATCGTGACACCCCTTGCGCCCAACTCCTGATTAGACAGTTTCTATTATCACCTTTAGGCCGCGTTCTAGCAGCCTAAAACTCCAGTGTTGCTTCTCACATTCTGTGCTGCCAATGATCTCATCTTGTTTTTCCAGCTTCTTCGGAGTGTTATATGGTTTCCACACAGCACACCGTTGCATTCCGGTTACAACGTGTCAACCGGACTGCGAACGCCTTTTCCACCACGGTTCAACACGTGCGTGTAGATCATCGTCATCAGCACATCCTTGTGGCCGACAAACTCTTGCACCACCCCGGTGCCATAGCCCGCTTCGATCAGATGCATGCCAAATGAATGTCTCAGTGTGTGACAGGTTGCCCTTTTTGTCAATCCTGCCTTCTCCACGGCCTGCTCGAACGCCTTTTGCAAGGATACGAGCTTCGCGCTATCGAAGCTTGCCATTCGCGCCTTCTCAATTGCCCGCTTGAACGCCTTTTGCACGATGGACTCATCAACGTGATGGCGCTCTTGCTCACTCCTCCAGCAATTCTTCCGCGGATGCCTCTGCCGCAACATCCACTGCCAGCGCCATTCACCAGAGGCGTTTGGATACTTCCGATCCAGTGCATCGGGCAATGGAACCAAACCACCGGCCACTGCCAGCCGCCACTTTGTCCGCCCAAGCGATGACCGGCTGTGTGCAACATCCCCATGGGCTGCCAGTTTCGTCATAAAACCTCATTTGCGACCCGCTACTGCCATCGGTGTGCGTTCAACACTTCAGATGGTCGCGATGCTAGCCAGTGGCTATAACAAAGTCAAGCGTTGACCTGTACACTTGCACCAACCGGTCGCGCAGGTCCTCTCACCTACTCCCACAGACTGACGTGGAAGGTTGTGTTCATGGTGATTTCCTTTCTCCAGATCAAGCCAATTGGGGTCGCGTGGGAGAGGTTGGCCGCGGCAGTAGTTCATCATGAGCAATGATAGCGAGCGTCGTGAGCGTGAGCCTGCATGGCTGGCCATACGATTTTTGAAAATTGAACACTGTTCACTTTCTTCTGGCCTGTCGGTGTAGTAAGCTACGCGCGGCCCGAAATCCAAAATCTCTTCTAAAGGAGGAACTATGCAGAACAATCGAAGCTTTGCCGTTGCCGTCACCATTACAATTGGCCTGGTCGCCTTAGCAGCCGTGTTGTGGTTGTCCAATCAACGACTGGCTCATTCAGCCGCGGCTGAACCGTTCCAAGGCGCACCGGCCACGGGCGGCGCCGTTAACGCGAGCAACAACGTCTCAACCGGATCAGGTGCTTTCGTGGACATCCCCAATATGTCCATCACTACATCGTTCATTCGCACAGGTGATCTTCTGATCACGTTCTCAGCCGAGTCTTTTGTCAGCAACGCTGCCACGCGATTGCAGGTACGCTGCCTCGTTGACGGCAATGTGATCCCACCGAATGAATTGACGTTTGATTCAACAACCACTCGTGAAGCGCACTCGATGAGTTTCCTTGCCCAGAACGTCGGTTTAGGCCCTCACCAGATTCGCATGCAGTGGCGCCAAACCGGTGGTGGAACGGTGACGGTTGACGAACGGAACCTGTCATACGCCAATGTGAATTAGAACCGCTCGAAATTCTTTGGTTCACCACTGAACTCCTCAACCAGCAAGGGATTGTTCGATTAACGCAGAGGTCATTAATCACACGAGCTGAGTGAGACCATGCTCCAATGAGTTAATCTTCAATCCCTCCCAATCACCTAAAGCGATTTTCAATTGCACTTAGCCTGGTTGCCCCGCATCTTGTTGCGGGCTGATGCACGCTGCAAGCCGCGCGCCCTAGCGTAAACTCATTCACAAATCGCTCTCATCGAGCGTTGGATGGATTGCGACATCGTGACGCGAAGCCGCTGCTCAGCGGTGAGCTGAGCGCGCAACACCACAATGCTGTGGATTCAGACCTGACGAACGAGAGGGTCAAGGCATCCTCAGCTTCAAGCTGAACGAGCAACAACCCTTGCTTGTGGAGTCAAATTGTCAGCCGTTGCCATTGTGATGCTCATTGGTCAGGCAGCAATCGTCGGTCAAGCGGGTTGTGGGTGCATAAGCGTTTCCCTGTTATCACCCGGACGTTTGAACTTCCGAGCGTGAGGCAGCCGCGGCCCTGGGTTGCATCGCCGGCAGATAAGAGAGTCCAACACACAACAGCAGATTGACGACCCAGCCAATAAGCCCAGCATGAAAACCGGCCAATTTTGGATAGCCAGCCGCTGCTAAACCGAGCGACAGTCCAACACCAACCACCATGCCGGTCAAGGCAGCGCGCGCGGTCAAGCGCGGCCAGAGCAAGCTCAGGATGAACATGGGCGACACTTGCGCCAACACTTCCATCTTCAGCTCCGTCAAGCCCCACAAAGTGATACGCGGCACGAGTGCCAACAGGATCAGGACGCCGACGATACCCCACGATAGGTATTTGCCAATTCGTGTCAGCCGCTCTTCGGGAGCGTGTTTGAGCACGGTTTTGCCGAGGCAGTCCTTGGCAAGGATGGATGACAAGCTAAGCAGCACTGAATCGGCAGTGGACATGATTGCAGCGAGTGTGCCGGTGAAAACAAGCGCGCCCATCACGTACATCCACGGCGACTGATGAGCCCATTCCCGCACCAGCAGCGGCATGACTTGATCGGCGGCCACGCCTTTCAAACTGGCGAAGTGCGGAATGCTCAAGATGCCGATCAAATAAACCACCAACATGGTCACCAGCGGCATGAAGACCATCATGCTGAGCGAGCGTTTCAGCGTGGTTGCATTGCGTGCAGCATAGATGCGCTGAATGGCTTGCGGATAGACAGCGGCAGAAAAACCGACAAGCAACGTCGTGCTCAACCACGTGCTGCACATTTCAAGTGAAGGCACGGCCGCCTTGTGTGGTTGATGCGCCATAATCCATTCGGTGGTCACACGCAAATGATCTGGTCCGGGCGTAGCCGCGATTAACATACCAAGCAGCCCGATCAGCAGCATCAAGCCTTGCACACAATCGGTCCACGCTACCGCCCGCATGCCGCCCATTGTCTCGTACATGGCAACCGTCAATGTGAGAACCACCACGCCAACCCAGTAGGGCACGGCATTGCCTGATAATCCGGCCACGACATGTCCCATGGCCATCAGTTGGGCCAGCAGGTAATTGGAGAGCGTGATGACAAACAACCCATTGGCGAACCACGTCAAGGCCGGTGAACCAAAGCGGTGCTCAATCCAATCCCCCGGTGTGACGTAATTGTATTGCTTGGCCAGGCGGTGCAAGCGTGGCGCAAACAGCAAATAGATGACGATGATGGCCATCATGAAGCCGACGCTCATGATCCAGGCGTAGCCGATCCGGTAGGCTTCGCCCGGATATCCGACTAGCGCGTTGCCACTGTACTGGGTCGCATAGAGCGTCAGAAAGAGCACAAATGGGCCCAGCGTTTTTCCCGCCAAATAAAAATCCGTCAGCGAGTGATTGCGGCGCGCACGCCGAGCGACATAGCCGGCTACCACCATCATGAGTAAGTAGAGGCCGATCACCACGGCCACGCCCCAGCCGAAAGTAAGGTTCATGATGGTTCCTCCTGCCGGCGTGATGCACTGTTCGCCTCGTCATCATCTTTCCAGTAACGATGCACCACAAAGGCCGTGAAGCACGCGATGCCAATGGTGGCAAGTAATGAGACGACGACCCAATAAGGCAGTCCAAACCAAATCGGCGGCGTTGAATCTGACGGCAAATACCAGGGAATGGCCACTGCAAACAGCGCGAGGTACACCAACCAAATCCAACGCCGTTGAACCAAGCCACTATCGGCGCGGCCGGTTGCTGAAGAAAAAATAGGATGTTGGTTCTGATCGTTCATGCCACAGTCAACAAGTCGGGACTATCGTGAGCGCAACGGTCAACTTTCATCATCCGTACCGTCAATTTTTCCAGAAGCTCCTTAAGCTCCTTGCCGGATTGTTCTGTGAAGCGCCATGCTCAACCTTTATCATCGGTGACGCCAGCGCTGAAGCTAATTGCTACTGTTCGCCGTCCACGATTGACCGATCGTGAGCGCAGTGCCTTTGCCGCAACGATGTGGCTTAACGTCCTTCTGACCAGGGCGGCGTCACTTTGTTCATGCGGGCGTAGGCGATGGATTGTCCCAGATGCTCGTGCATGTGGTTGAGCAGAATCATCAGCGCCTCACGATGGGTGCTATCGCGGCCAAACAGCTTGACTGCTTTGTCCATATCGGCGTCAGACATCTTCATGACCGATTTGCGCACATGATCGAACGAGGCCTTCAGCGTGTCGAGCACTTTATTCTTATCGGTCACCTTTTCCATCTCGCGGCCCGGCATGGTTCCTTCCGGCGGCGCAATGCCGAGCGCGCGCAGGATGAAGAAATTGGCGGCTGCCAGATGCATATACACCTCGCTAATAGAGCGCACCCCCTCTGCCGGACGCCATGTGTATTTATCGGCTGACACAGCATCAGCAAGCTTGACAACTTTCGCTTGGACGTCGTCAATTTGCCGCAGGTATTCAGCGCGGAATCCGCCGACCTGGGATGGTTCTGGCACAACTTTTTTCTCAGGCATCGGCTGCGTGGCCGGCGCTGTTTTATCCTGAGCTAATCCGATGGCGACGCTGCCAACGAGCAGTAGAGTGAAGGCAAAGATCAGTTGGCAAAAATCTCTCATGCGATCCTCCCGCTACACGGTTGATTGAAAACCCGAGAGGCGACATTGTACTGCCCTTACCGGATGCCGACAAGCAAGCCTGCCCTACCCGGATGCCAATCGGCAATGACTGGTGTATAATCATAGCCGGACACTGAGCATCGAAGGAGAGAACAAAATAGGGGGCAGTTGATGGGGAATAATTTGAAAACGGCGCTGCTGCTGGGATTGATGACAGGCTTGTTCATTCTCGGCGGCGATCTGATTGCTGGTCAGGAGGGCATGGTGGCAGCGTTGGTCATGGCTGCCATGATGAATCTGGGCGCATACTTTTTCTCTGATAAACTTGCGTTGGCGGCTTATCGCGCGCAGCCGGTCAGCGAGCGGCAGTTGCCCGAAGTGTACGCCATCATGAGAGGGTTGGTCGAGCGAAACAGGTTGATCATGCCGCGAATTTACCTGATTCCGAGCCAGTCGCCCAATGCTTTTGCCACCGGACGCAGCCCGCAGAACGCGGTGGTGGCCGTCACGCAGGGCTTGTTACAGATGCTGGACCGAGACGAATTGGAGGGCGTCTTAGCTCACGAGCTGGCACACGTGCAGAATCGTGACATCCTGATTCAATCCATTGCAGCCACCGTTGCCGGGGCGTTGACGATGTTAGCCCGTATGTTTTACTTCACGGGTGGCCGACGCGGTGGCAGTCGCAGCGCGCTGGGTCCACTGGGCGGCATGCTGTTTTTGTTGCTGGCCCCGCTGGCAGCGATGCTGGTGCAAATGGCCATTTCGCGGGCGCGCGAGTTTGAGGCTGACGCTACTGGCGCGCGATTGGCCGGCAGTCCCTACGGGCTGGCTCGGGCGCTGGAAAAGCTGGAGCGTGGGGCAACACAAATTCCTATGCACAACGCCAATCCCGCCACAGCGCACATGATGATTGTCAGCCCATTGCGCGGCGATGGCCTGATGTCGCTGTTTCGCACACATCCTCCCACACGTGATCGTATCGAGCGACTGATCGGTCATGCGCCCCAATCAATGTGGGAGTAATTCTATCTGAGCGAGGCTCGCATGGAGAATCATCCTATGGAACCAACCAATCCAACGAATGGACGTGAACGATCGAGCATCAACGGAGACGCCGGAGATGACAAACCACGAGTGGTAGATAAGCGTCGTTTCCGGCGATTGCTTGACGAGGATGTACCGACGGGCGAGCTGTTGCCGGAACCGCCGCGGTACCCGTCATACGTTGAAGAACTCCAGAGCAAGTTGCAGGCCGGCGAAGCGCGGCTACTGGAATACGCCGAACAGATGCGGCAGGCGCGTCAGCAAATGGATGCCGAACTGGAGGCCATTCGAGAGCGGTTGCGCCGCAACATGCAAGAGCAAGTGGAGCAAAGCAAGAGCCAGTTTGTCGGGCCGATGCTGGATGTGTTGGACAATCTCAAGCGGGCCATTGAAGCGGCTGAAGCGACGCGCAATTTTGACGCTCTGTTGGATGGCTTGAAAGTTACCGCGGCGATGTTTGAGCGGCACCTGCAAGCCTTCGGCGTCGTGTTGATCGGCTCTCCCGGCGAGCCATTCGATCCACGGTTTCACGAAGCCGTTGAATCGGTGGCGGTCGAGCCGGAACGCGACGGACAGATCGTCGAGGTGATACAGCCAGGCTATCGGCTCGGCGATGCCGTGCTCATCCGTCCGGCGCGCGTGCGTGTCGGGCAGTGCAGCCACACAGAGTGAGGAGCGATGAAACACGTCACCCATGGTGACAAACCATCGAGCCAGCGCGCCAGGCGCACGCGCTGCGGCGTCGGCCTGAGCAAAATTTCAGCTTTTATGTTTTCTCTTTTGCTTTTATAATACCGGCGGAGGTTGCACCGATGATTGACCTTGGACCTTATCAATTTTCTGAAAGTGGCAAGCGGGTGATGCAACGCGCGATGGAAGAATCGCGCCAGCACGACCATAATTTCATCGGGCCTGAACATATTTTTATGGCTCTGATTGAAGTCGAACGGAGCCTGTTCAACGAGGTGATGCAGAGCCTGAATCTAGACCCCGAAGTGGTCATTCGCGCGCTGCATCAAGCGCTTCAACTACCCAAGCAATATACCGGGCGCGGCATGCGGATGCATCCATCAGGCCAGTCGGTCTTGCGCATCGCCTACGATCGAGCTCGTCAACGAGGCCGCAAAGAAGTTGACGCGGCTGATTTGTTCGTCGGGTTGTTCCAAAGTCGCCAGGGCGCGCCGGTAGACCTACTGCGGCAGTTGGGCGCTGATCCAGAACTGGTGCTGAAGAAAATCATGACGCGGGTTAATACCCGTGAAGAAACTGAAGAACGTTACAAGCGACGTTATGAGTTGCCGCCATATCTCAAACACTTCGGCATCAGCTTCAATCGGCTGGCGCGACAGGACAAAATCCCGCCGATGATCGGCCGACAACGCGAACTGCGACAGATTATCGAGATTCTCTGCCATCGCGAACGGGCGAACTCGCCGATGCTGGTTGGTGAGCCGGGGGTCGGCAAGACAGCCGTTGTGGAGGGCTTAGCCCGCATGATCGAATTTGAGAGCGACAAACTGCCGCCACGATTGCGTAATATTCACCTGGTCGGGTTGCAGATGTCCGGCGTCGTGGCTGGAACCATGTTGCGGGGCATGTTTGAAGAGCGCCTGCACGGCATCATCAACGAAGTCAAAGAACGCGAGAACATTGTCTTGTTCATTGACGAAGCGCATACCATCATCGGCGCTGGCGCAGCGCTCGGCGTCTCTAACGACGCAGCCAACATCTTTAAGTCAAGTCTGGCGCGCGGTGAAATTCGCATCATCGGCGCAACGACGATGAATGAATACAAAGAATACATTGCCGAAGATGAAGCGTTGGCCCGGCGTTTCCGTCTGGTCAAGATTGAAGAGCCGACGCTGGATGAAACGCGACAGATTCTGATGGGCGTCAAGCCACGATTGGAGCGGAATTACTCGGTGACGATTTCCAATGAAGCGATTGACACGGCGCTGGAAATGGCGCCCCGCTACATCCGCAATCTGCACTTGCCAGACAAAGTGATCGGGTGGCTCGACACGGCGTCGGTCAAGGTGGAGATCAGTCAGGGTGATTTGGCGTTGGTGCGACCGGAACACGTCATTGAGGTCATCTCACAAGACGCCCGCATCCCACGCGATATGATCTTCCGCGATGTGACCGAGCGATTCAAAGACATGGAACAGGCGCTGGCCCGGCGCGTCGTCGGACAAACGGAGGCTATCAACGCGGTGGCCCGACGGCTGCGCCTCAATAAAGGGCCGCTTAAGGAAAATTACTATCGGCCCGATGGCGTGTTGCTGTTTCTCGGTCCGACCGGTGTGGGCAAAACCGAACTGGCCAAAGCGGTCGCCGAATTTATGTTCGGTGATGAACAGAAGATGATCCGCATTGATTGTTCGGAATATCAGGACGGCACGATCGGCGTCGAGAAGCTGATCGGCATGCCGCGTGGCATCGTAGGCAGCGAACGTGGCGGGCTGTTGACCGAGAAACTGCGCGATAATCCGTTCACGGTGCTGCTGCTGGATGAAATTGAAAAAGCCTCCACCTACTTGCTCAACATCTTCCTGCAAGCCTTCGATGAAGGCTGGATCACCGACGGTCGCGGGAAGCGCGTTTATCTATCCGATGCGATCGTCATCATGACATCCAATCTGGGCAGCGAGAAATACAAGCGCCATCTGAAACCGCTGGGATTTGCTCCTCAGGACCAAGCTGAACAGGCGGCGATCAAACGGGAAATCTTGAAGTCAGCCGAAGAGCGGTTCTCGCCGGAGTTTCGCAACCGGCTTGACGAAATCGTTGTCTTCTCACCGCTGACGCGCGATGAGGTTCGGCAGATCGCACAGATGTACCTGGGCAGCATCGAACAAAAAATGCGACGGTTCGACAAATCGTTAACGGTGACCGAAGCCGGTCTGGATCAAATCGTCAACCTCGGTTACTCAGAAGCCTTCGGCGCGCGGTATCTGAAGCGCACGATTGATGAGCGAGTGAAGTTGCCCATCACGCTGATGTGGAAAGAGCACCGAGCATTCACTGTAGACGCTCAAGGGGGTGAGCTGGTCGTTCTGCCTGGCGAACCGGCGTGGGAAACGACGCCGGCGCTTGGCTCCGACTTGCTCGGTAACCGGTGAAGCCTTCCCAGCATCATGAAACATCTGTTGTCATGGTTCTCGTGTCTATTGCTGCTGGGACTCCCACTGCCTGATTCAGAACCGCAACCTGTACAGAGCCGCGCCGACGCGCAGGCGCGCGCCGTGCTGGAGATGGCCATTCAGTCAATGGGCGGCCAAGCGTTGCTCAATGTTCGCACCATGATCGGCAAAGGGAAGTTTTCCCAGTTCAATCCCAAGGGCGATCTGGTCGCCTTCTCCGACTTCGTTGATTACATCGTCTATCCTGACCGTGAACGCACGGAGTTCGGCAAAGGTAAGAAACGCTATATCCAGACTAATGTGGCCGACACCGGCTGGATATACGATGGCGAACAAAAAGCGGTGCGCGATCAAAAGCCTGAACAAATTGAGATGATCCAACGGGCCTTGCGCCGCAACCTGGACAATGTGCTGCGCCGAAGCCGCCAACCTGACGTGACGCTACGCGACCTGGGCGAGAAAGAGCTGTGGCCCCGCCAACGCGGCCGTGGCGTGCAGATCCGTTTCCCATTGGCCGACGGAAGCGAGGAAGTCATCGAGTTGTATGTTGACCCGCTGACGCACAAGCCGGTCCGCATCGTGTTTCAGGATAAAGAAGAACAGCGGTTCTTCCTCTATCGCGAGTTCGATGGCGTCCTCTGGCCGGTGCGCATTGACCAGTACAAAGACGGGGTTCAATCGAGCCGTATTGCCTACGATTCGGTCAGCTTCAATCAACAGATTGACCCGCGGCTGTTCGACAAGCCAGAACATGCCGACAAAATCAAGTAAGGCCAATAGTCCGAAGAAACGCCATATCGAATGAGCTGGCGAGCAGAGCCAGGCGGTCGTCTCTGCGCGCGTGGCGTCACCGCGAACAATCTATGCAACTAAATTCCCATTCTGCGGGCGTCTCTGCGCGCGCAGCGTCACCTGCTCCAACATACGAGGACGTCAACCAGCGGCGTCGTCGGCATTACCGGCTCTGGCAGGCGATCCTTCCGGTCGCATGTGGGGAAACAAGATCACATCTCGAATGGATTTTTGATCGGTCAATAGCATGACCAAACGATCAATCCCAAGCCCTTCGCCGGCTGTCGGCGGCATTCCATAGGCCAGCGCCCGCACGTAATCCTCATCCATGACCATAGCTTCTTCGTCGCCACGTTGACGTCTCTGCATCTGCTCTTCAAAGCGACGACGTTGCTCTTCATGATCATTCAACTCGCAAAAGGCATTGGCCAGTTCCATGCCGGCGATATACAACTCAAATCGGTGGGTGACATCGGGATTAGTTTCGCTCTGTTTGGCCAGCGGACTCATCGCGGTCGGAAATTCGGTGATGAATGTCGGTTGAATTAAGTGCGGCTCGGCCACGTGCTCAAACAGCTTCGCAATTTTCTGGCCGACGCTGGCCTGAAAGTCAGCATGGCACGCCGTCGCGCGTAAGAGCGCGTCGAGCTGAGCCGGGTCCCACAACTGATCCGGCGTCGGACGCGGCATGTCGGCAGGCCAATACTGAACAATCGCTTCGGTCAGCGTCAGTCGTCGCCACGGCCGCGCCAAACTGATGTGTTGGCCGTCGTATACAAATTCCAATGAGCCGTTGACTGCGTGAGCAACGTGCGTCAGCAACTCTTCCGTGAGTTCGATCAGGTCTTCGTAACTGCTGTAGGCTTGATACCACTCCAGCATGGTGAATTCCGGATTGTGACGGATGGATAGACCTTCGTTGCGGAAATTCCGATTCAGCTCATAGACCTTTTCAAATCCGCCCACGACGAGTCGCTTCAGATACAATTCCGGCGCAATCCGCGCGTATAAGTCAATATCCAGCGCGTTATGATGAGTCACAAAGGGTCGAGCTGCCGCGCCTGTAGCCAGCGGCGAGAGCATCGGCGTTTCAACTTCCACGTACCCGCGTTCGTCAAAGAACGAGCGGATCGCGCGAATGATGTGCGCGCGTTTGATGAACACTTGGCGCGAGCTGCGATTCACCATCAAGTCCAGATAGCGACGGCGATGGCGCAATTCAACATCTTGCAAGCCGTGCCACTTCTCCGGCCAAGGCAGGAAAGCCTTGGCAAGAAAATGAAGCTGTTGCACATGAACAGAAAGCTCGCCTGTTTTGGTGACAAACAAATAGCCTTCAGCGCCGATAATATCGCCCAGATCGAGCAGGCGCTTGAACAAATCCCACTCACGCTCGGCCACGTCGTCGCGGCGCACGTAGATTTGTAAGCGGTGATCGCCATCAGAAAGATGCGCAAATCCGGCCTTGCCCATCAATCGTTTGGTCATCATGCGCCCGGCTACGCGCACGCTCACAGCATTGAGCGTTTGGTTGAACTGGGCCAATACCTCGGTTGAGTGGGCGCCGGCATATTGACCGTACTGCTGAACAATCTGCGTGATCGTGTGGCTGCGGTCGAATCGGTGAGGGTACGGGTCAAAACCAAGCTCCACGATGGCTTCAAAATTTTTCCGGCGCTGCATCGTTAATTCATTTTCTTCCTCTGCCACGATCAGGCCTCCTTGTGGGAAAAGGTCGAACGATGAGCGGCAATAGTATCAAACGATCCAGGGTTTGTCAGCTTTGAGGTGAAGCCTGCCATGTCCCGGACGCGCGCGTCTGAGAAACTAATTACCGATTGTGCAGGGAAAGACCACGTTCTTTGTAGGGGCGTCGGCGGTCACACAACGGCTTGCATCAACAGCGGGAACATGGAACGCATCATCAAAACGACTCGATCTGCCGTAGCGCCTCATACAGCACGATGGCCACTGCGGTGGCCAGGTTGAGGCTTCGCACGTGTGGCGAGCGCATAGGAATTTTCAAAGCACGATCCCAGTTTGCTTCGAGTAAATGGCGTGGCAGTCCGCTCGTTTCACTACCAAACACCAGGCAATCGTTCGGCTGGTACGTGACCGACGTGTAGGGCTTCGTCGCTTTGGTGGTGTAGTAGTAAAACCGCGCCTGCGGCAAAGCTGCGTAAAATTCCTCCAGCGAGTGATGCCGACGCAGGTCAACGTAAGGCCAATAATCAAGCCCAGCGCGCCGCACCGCTTTATCATCAATGCGAAAGCCAAGCCGCCCGACCAAATGCAAGGTGACATCGTTGGCAGCGCACAAGCGGGCAATGTTGCCCGTATTGGGGTGAATCTCCGGCTCGATAAGCGCCACGTGCAGCCGCGCCGATGATGATGCGATAGCCGTTGCCGATGTGATCTGACTTGGATTGTCTGGCATTTTGGCTCGTCCACGTTGATGCCGTTTAACGGGGTAGTATAAAATGGTCATCGGTTTATGGGCAATTCGCGGCCATCGGCTTATGACAAAGGAAATGGGTTGAAGCACGAAATCGAGCGCCTCCGGCAGATGATTCGGCTGGCGTTGGCGCACGCGCCGATGTTTGAGTCATTGGGCATCGCTCCACCCCGCGTGATTCTGCTCTCAGGTCCGGCCAACATGAGCTGTTCGCTGATGGAACAACTCTTGACGGAAACGATGCCGATGACGTTTCTCTCGACCAGCGGCCCGGAAATTCTGAGCCGGTATTTCCACCACGAAGACCCTTATTTGCCCAAGCTGTTTGAACAAGCATTGCAAAGTCAACCGGCTATCATTTTCATTGACGAGCTGGAGCACATCGCCTCCAGACATGCGTTTGTAACAACAGAGACGGAGAAACACATTGCAGCGGATTTGCTGACGTTGCTGGATCGCTTGGAGCCGCATGCGCAGGTCGTGGTCATCGGCGCCAGCGCGCAAATTGAAGCGATTGATCCGATATTCCGTCGTCACGGGCGATTCACGCAGTCGGTGGAATTGCCGCTGCCAGACCATCAGATGCTGAAAGAAATTTTGCACATCTATCTGCGGGAGCGGCCGCTGGCCGACGATGTTGACCTGGAGCGATTGGCGGAGCTGGCGAATGGATTCAGCGGGATGGATGTGGAAGCAGCCTGTCAGATGGCGGCCACCTATGCCGTCACCGATTATCTGCTGGCCAACCCGCCGGCGGGCACTCCCGTGCACATCACTTACCAGCATTTGGCGAGAGCCATCACCGAACTGTGTATGAAAAAGCTGGAAGAAAAATGACCGGCAATTATGGCGGGAACGCTCTACGTTGTGGCCACGCCGATTGGCCACCTGGAAGACATCACCTACCGGGCTGTGCGCATCCTGGGAGAGGTTGATCTGATTGCGTGTGAAGATACGCGGCAAACCAGAAAGCTGCTGACGCGATACCAAATTGCCACGCCGACGATCAGCTATCACGAACATAATGAGCGGCAGCGCGCTCGCTACCTGATTGAACAACTGGAAGCCGGCAGGAGCGTTGCGCTAGTGAGCGATGCCGGCACGCCGACGATCGCTGATCCCGGCCTTACGTTGATCCAGCAGGCTATCGCCCACAATATTCGCGTTGTGCCGATTCCCGGCCCTTCGGCGCTGATCACCGCGTTAATGGCGGCAGGCATCTCAGCCGAACCGTTTCTCTTCATCGGCTTTCTTCCAGCCAGACAGAGCGCGCGGCGCAACCAACTGGAGGCGCTCCGGTCGTGGCCATACACGCTGATCTGTTATGAAGCGCCGCATCGCATTCGAGCTGCCCTCAAGGACATGCTGCTTGTCTGGGGAGATCGCCAGGTCGTACTCGCACGCGAACTGACGAAACTTCATGAGGAATTCCACCGCGGGCACTTGAGCGAATTAGCCGAGCAATTCCACCAACGCTCGATCAAAGGGGAAATCGTCTTGGTCGTTGCCGGCGCGACGACGGCAGAGGCGCCATCCCAGCGGCCAACGACGCATGTTCAATCGAGCATCTATCAGCGCGTCATGGAGCTGATGCAAGCCAATGCGCTGTCGCTCAACGCAGCGATCAAACAGGTTTCACAAGAGCGTCGGCTGAGCAAGAAGAGCGTTTACCACGCCTATATCCAACAACGGCCTCAAGAGCGCAATGATGGAGGATGAGTATGGCACTGATGAAACCATCAACGGCGATTATCGTGGCGTTGGTAATGACAACAACGGTCAGTTCGCAATCAGGCATTCGTCAACATAGAAGCGCACGCGCCTATGGTGTCAACTGCACGTTGGCGCTGTATCAATATGATGAAGCTGCCTCGCAGCCGCTGGAATCCGAATTCCGACTGCCGCACACGTTTGACAGCGCAGAAGGGGAGACGACCTTTTTGAAGCGAAACTACCGACTGGAGGACTTGCTCGTGCGGCACATTCGCTCGGTTGGGTTGATGCCTGGCGAGCGATTCCGCGACGCTGCCCAACTGGGTGACACTCTGCTGATGATCGCGCTTCAGGCTGTGGCAGTGACGGACTCGTTGGCTACGCTGAGCATTAAAATTACCGCCGATCAAACCAACTTGCTGGAGAAAGCCGACCTGCGACTGAAAAACTATGAAACCCGCGCTGTCAGAGGCGGTCGAGCGCGATTCGGCGCGCTCGTTTTTGTAGGACCCCAGGGAAAAGAACAGGCCACCGTGGATCGAACGCTGCTGCTCACTGTGACTGCCGTGATTGTGCCTGAGCATCAGTTGCAGAACCGCCCCACTGATGTGGCCTTCCCGACGGATGAATACGGCACCAGACTAGAACTGAAAGATGAAGACGAATTCCTGCCACCTGTCATCATTGAACGGGTTGCTCCACGCGGGCAGATTAAGCGCCAGCGAGCTGCTTCCATCCTGGTGGAAGCCTTGGTAACACCCACCGGCAAATTTACCAACATCCGCGTGCTGCGCACTTTTGATTCAGAGTTGAATGAGCGGGCCATCGAGGCAGTCAGCCAATACAAGGCGCTTCCTGCTCGTCTCAATGGCCAACCTGTCTACGCCGTTTTTCGAGAAGAAGTCAGCTTCCTGCCCGCTCCGCCAACGAGCGTCATGCCGACTCAACGCCCCTGATTGACTGTGCTACGCCAACAGCCTACGATTACAACCTATGAGCAAGCTGACAGCGGCGCCCGGTCAAGCGACTGTTCAAGACGTGGTTCAGGAGATCAAACGAGCGCTGGACCAGCAGTGGATTCCGCGGCTTTACAGCGAACAGATTCGCTCTATTCGCACGCGGCGCTATCAACTGAATATGAGTCGTGGGGCCAGCGCGGTGCAGATCAATGAGACGCTGCTCGGCATTGAGCTGAAAGTCGGACGACGTCGCCTGATGCTGCCTGATCGAGCGACAGGGCGCTACCTCTCGGTCTTTGCGCGCATCGGGTTGCAGGCCGTCGCCGTGCCGTACGACATCACGCGCGTAGCGCGTCTGGCCGATCAGTTGGAAGCCGCCTGGCAACGCATGATGCAGCTCGTTGAACATTACACGGCGTCACGCTCGACGCGGTTCGCGTCACTGGTCAAGGCTGCGCTCATCCGGTCTTTGCGTCACGAGCTCAACACGCTCGGCGCGGGTCAACCTTATCCATCATTCGCAACCACTACCAGAGTTTACGCCCAGCGCCGAACTCAGGCCGGCGGCCCAGCGTAACAGAGTCGTCATCCATGCCGATACCACCATTGCAGCGCGAGCCACACCGTATTCTGATCCTTCATCTAGGCTCGTTGGCCGAGGTCATTCTCAGTCTTCCAGCCTTGCACGCCGTGCGTGAACGATTCGCACGAGCGCATCTGACGTTGTTAGCTACGGAGCCAGCCTGCGAAACGGTTGCTATGACCTCACTCATGGATGAGTATGTGCCCGTTGCGACGCAGCGCCTGCGCCAGTTAGCCACGCCGTGGGGCGCCTATCGTTGGCTGCGACTACCACGATACCTTCGCCAGCAATCGTACAACTGGGTGCTTGACCTGCCTTCATACAGCTCAACCAGCCTGTTGACCAAAGTGACACAGGCGCGCGTGCATTGGTCGTTGCACCCGTCAATGCGGATTGCGAATCTGCTTGGCTACGTATGGCCACCAAGAAGCGCTCCACGGCAGCACGTGCTCGAACGCTACTTGGGCCTGATACGCTCATGGGGCATACAACCTACTCAGCGTCGGCCTGTTCTGCCCTTGTCGTTGGATGTGCGCGACGCCATTGATAAACAACTGCGGCAAAAAGGCTACCACCGCGACCGGCTTCTGATTGGGCTTTATCCACAAGCGGCTCACGGATTGCGGCAGTGGCCGCCCGACTGGTTCGTTGCGCTTGGCGAGCGACTGAACCATGATCTAGCAGTTCGACTGCTGCTGGCGAGTCATCTGAAAAAAGATAGAATCATTCGCCAAGTCGCTAAGCAGGTGGCTGAGGCAATTACCCTACAAGGATTGACGATGCCAGAGCTGGCTGCGGCCATGGCAGCATGCACGCTGCTGGTCACTGATGATCCAGGCCTCGCTAATCTGGCTGCTGCTGTGCAGACGCCGGTGCTGGGGTTGGGCTTAAACGCCTCGCTGGCTCCCAGAGGCGACGAGCACCGGATGATTCAACCGGGAAGATTCGCTTCAACCTTGGAAGAAGCTGTGGCGACCATCACCGAGATGGTCACACGTCAACGCAGTACCACGCTGTTTCAATGATGAAAACGGCTCGGTCTGTGGCGCGTCCGTGATTGAGCCAGGGACGAACGCGAACGAACATTATTGGATAGACCTGGCATCAGCCGGCAGTGATAGCTCGCCATTGGCCTGCGTGATGGGCGACATCGCCTCATAAATCGTGCCGCTGGTGTCAGCGCCGAAGTAACGATCACCCGATGTCCCTGGTGTTGTCGGATGCAGCTCGATGGCATACTTGGTGCCTAAACCGTTTTGCGCGTCACCGCTATGCGACGCGCTGCCTTCATAGCCGCTCTTAGAAACCGGCGTCCCATTGGCGCCGAGCTGCTCAGCCAGTCCTTGACTAATGGCGCCGGCCTGCACCAAGTCGGCTGGTCCGCCATAGTACCCTCGATTGGAAGCGGAAAACATCAACTGCCCTTGAATGTAGTTTTTGATCGCTTGGATGGCAGCAGCCTCGTTGGCAGCCTTTTGCGCGCCGCCCAACCGAGGCAAAATTACCGCGGCCAGAATGCCGATGATCAATATCACAATCAATAGCTCAATCAAAGAAAAACCTGCTTGGTTTCTTCCCAAACGTTTGGTCATACCGTCTCCTTCATCAAACGATCGCTCAAGTCTGTCCACCTGAACGTCACCGCTCTGTGCCTGTCAGGCCCACGCCGGGACGCTGAGAAAGTTCCTGATTGCGGCATCCTGCATGGTCAATCGTTGATCGGCCTCAGCTTTATTTCTTCTTCTTCGGCTGTGTTTTCATGGCTTCCTTCAGCGCGAAGATGACTTGATTGGCTTCTTCAACTTCCTGCGCTCGCTTCGGGTTGCTGGCAGCTTCCTTGGCCGCTTTGTCGGTAAACTTGCTCAGCACGTCAACGACTTCTTGATATTTCGATTCATCGCCGGTCTGTACAAGCGCCATGCCAAGGCCACGCAAGGCATCCAGATTATTGGGATCAGCCGCCAGCGTTTTACGATAGTTTTCAGCCGCTTCATTGGGCATGGTAGCGTTCAGGTAGATGTCGCCGATGGCATTTTGCGCTTTCAGCTTCTCTTCCGGCGTGGTGTACATCTGGATCAATTGCTCGTAAGCGGCGACGGCCTCGGGGACCCGCTTGTTGTCAAGCCGCGCGATGACGCCGAGCGACTGCGCATGCAGTTGTAGCAGTTTGGGTTTTTCGACGGCTTTATCGGCGGGAACCATGTCGGCTCCTTTTTTCGCCGTTTCGGCAGCCAGCGCGAACGACTCTACCGCCAATTGGCGATTGCCGCTGTTGTTGCGCTCAACGCCCAGATTGAAATAGGCCTCGGCCATTTTGCCAACGACGACATAGAGCTGAGGGTGATCGGGGCTGGCTTCCAATGCCAGTTTGTATTCAGCTATAGCTGGCTCGTACTGATTGGTGCTGGCCAACTGCTTGCCAGCCTCAAAGTGCTTAATCATGACCTGGTCAGCCGCGGCCTTCTTCCTGGACTCCTCGTATTTCTTCTGCGCCTCTTCCATCTGCTTTTGCTGCTCGGCCTGCTGAGCGGGCGTCAGGGGTTGCTGCGTGCCAGCTTGCGCTTGAATGCGTTCAATGTCGGCCAGTGAGAGCCGGCGACCGTCGCCAGGGAATAGCTCAAACGTTCGTTCTATCGGCTGACCCGGCGGGATCTGAACATTGTACTCATAATACGGAGCCAATCCCTCGCCAGAGACGGCGATCGCATAGCGTCCATAGGGCAACCCAATGTGAGCAAATCGTCCATTCTTATCGGTCTCCGCTTTGTAACTGCCTTTGATACCGAGGCGATACAGATCAACCACGGCTTTGGCAACAGGAGTTTTGGTTCCATCGGCGTTGCGTCGCAACACCTGACCTTCGATGCCACCTGTTTGCGCCGACGCGGGCAACGAGAAGACCGCCAACAATCCCAGCGCAAAGATGCCGGTCATAATCAGATTGATTTTCTTCATATCTGTCCCTCCGTTACGGGTGACGAAGCACTGGTTGACAGTGCTCATCTCATCTTCAATTTCACACCTCATGCTGAAGAGCAAATCTCTGACTGCCCATCTCCACCTGCCAGTTTGCATGCTCGCTGTATGAGATCGGGTCGGGCACGCCGGCCTGGCGAAAGGCGCGAATTCGCAAGAGGCAACTTTCGCATCGGCCGCAGGCGCGATCTTCTGCTTGGTAACACGACCACGTCAAATGAAGCGGCGCGCCCAGCGCCACTCCTTTGCGAACAATCTCGCTTTTGTGCAGATGAATCAGGGGCGTCTCAACTTCAATGTGCGTTCCCGGTTTCGTGCCAACCGCCACGAGCTGGTTGAACACAGCGTAATATTCCGGTCGGCAATCAGGATATCCGGAACTATCCTGCGCGACCGCGCCAATGAAAATGCGTGTGGCTCCAAGCACCTCGGCCCATGACACGGCAATGGCCAACAGGTGCGTATTGCGAAATGGAACATAGGTCAGCGGGATTTGACCGGTGGCCGACAACTCCGTGGTGAACCCATCCAATCCATGCTGGGAGGTCGGCACCGGAATGCGATCGTCGGTCAAAGCCGAGCCACCAATCTGACGGAGATAACCAAGATCAGCCACCAGTCGGCGTTGCACGCGGTAAAAATCGGCGATCTGGTCGAACGCCTGGCGTTCGCGCCGTGCCGTTCGCTGACCATAGCTGACATGCAACAGGGCCAATGGGTGTCGTTCGGCTGCTATCGCCGTCGTCACGCAACTGTCCAGGCCGCCGCTCAGTAAGATGATGGCTAGTTCGCTCATGGAAGGTCACCCTTTTGTCGTTACTTCATGCAAATTGGTTGCCTCGGTTCATGCCGCGCTCGCCCGCCTCAACCAACTATCTCGCGTTCAGCGCATGGCCAGTTTCAGGTTTTGATGAGAGCGACTCATCTTTGTGACAACCATTGACCAAGTTGCATTCTACAAGTTTGAGACGTTATTCTACTCTGCCGACAAAAGGCGATGCAAGTAAACACGACCAGCAAAGGCGCTCAGGTTCGGCAGATGTTCGCTGCCATTGCTCACCGTTATGACCTGTTGAATCATCTGCTCTCACTGAACACTGACCGACGCTGGCGGCGCGTGACAGCTCAAAAGCTTGCCTCGGTATTGCAGCGGCCCGGAGCCGTTGCGCTAGACCTATGCTGCGGGACAGCCGACCTGTCGTTGGCGCTCAGTCGGCACGCGCAGGTCGTTGGCCTAGACTTCTGTCATCCGATGCTCGTGCGTGGGCAGGAAAAAATTGCCTCCCGCCGCGCGCGCGTGGTCTTGGCCGAAGGCGATGCCTTGAGCTTGCCCTTTCCCGACGGCCAATTCGATGCTGTGACAATTGCCTTTGGATTGCGAAATCTGGACGACGTCACTCAGGGACTGAACGAGATGTATCGTATGCTCAGACCTGGAGGGGCGGCAGCAATCTTGGAATTTTCTCGACCTGTTGTGCCGGTGTTTCGGCAGCTCTTTGCGATCTACTTCAGGCACGTCGTGCCGCGCCTCGGTGCAATCGTCTCAGGCGTCAACGGCGCCTATCAATATCTGCATGACTCGGTTCAATCCTTCCCCGATCAAGAACAGCTTGCCGCCAAGATGCGACAGCTTGGATTTGTGAATGTGGTCTATCACAACCTCACCGGCGGCATTGCGGCTCTTCATATTGGAGAGAAACCTTGATCCTAACCCTTCTAGGCCAATGCCATCATGCTAGGTGAGGCAGGCCGCCACCTCAGGCACCCGCGTGTCGGCAATCCAGTGATCAACCCCGCCTCCCTCATGGTGGCGCTGCTGGCCCAGGCGTTCATTCATCAGCCCGCCAGACCATGATTACACCCACCCAACACTGACCTATCCTTATGTTGCCAGCCTCTGACCGCTATGCTACCATTGCCGCCTTTTAGAGAGGACATGAGACAACGCATACAGAAGACCGTCTTGCCAAACGGTCTAACAATACTGACCGAAGAGATGGATCATCTGCGGTCGGCTAGTATTGGCATCTGGGTTCGCTGCGGGTCACGTCATGAGCCGATCACCCAAAGCGGCATTTCACACTTCATCGAACACATGTTATTCAAGGGGACCGAGCACCGCTCGATTCATGACATCGCTTATGAGACTGACCTGCTGGGCGGCAACCTGGACGCATTCACCAGCTATGAATGTGCCGGTTATTCAACTAAAGTCCTCGATGAACACGTGGGACGCGCATTTGATCTGCTGGCCGATTTGGTTTCGGCCCCGCTGTTTGATCCGACGGAAATCGCCAAAGAACGACAAGTCATCCTCGAAGAAATCAAGATGATTGAAGATGCGCCTGACGAGTTGACGACGGAACTCTTCCTGAAAAACTTTTGGCCGGATCACCGGCTGGGCACGCCGATTTCCGGCACCGAAGAGAGTCTCAACCGGATCACCCGCGACGACCTGGTGAGCTACTGGCAGCAAGTCTACTCGCCGAGCAATCTCATTGTTTCAGCCGCCGGGCATCTCTGTCACGAGGAGATCGTGGCGATGGCCGACGCCGCCTTCGGGCAGCGAGTCAGTAACGGCGCCCGCCCGCCCGATAATCAACCACGCGCTCATGTCTGTGTCGTGGTTCATCGGAAAAACCATCTGGAACAAGTCCACATGCTGCTGGGAGCCGAGTGTCCATCGCTACGGTCGGACGACCATTTTCCGCTGCTCATGCTCAACACGATTCTCGGCGGGGGCGTCAGTTCGCGATTGTTTCTGAAAATTCGTGAAGAACACGGCCTGGCCTATGCCATTGATGCGGCGCCGTTGCTGTTTTCCGACGCTGGCATCTTTGCCATTCACGCGGCCACATCGCCGGAAAAAGTCGAGACACTCTTGGAACTGACCATCCAAGAGCTGCGCCGACTAAAAATCGAACCTCCGCCGCCAGAGGAATTCGATCGCGCCAAGCAACTGGTCAAGGCATCACTTGTGCTCAGCTTGGATTCGTGCTCAGCGCGCATGGCACAAATGGCTCGACATGAAATTTTCTTTGGCCGTCAATTGACTGCCGAAGAGATTTTGCAGCAAGTTGAAGCGGTCACCGTTGAAGACATCAATCGCCTGGCCAACGAGGTGTTCAAGCCGGAGGCGCTGGCCCTAGTAGTTGTCGGCTGTGTCAACTCATTGCAGTTTGAGCCAGCCCGGTTAGCCTAGTCAATGACCAGGCGTGCATTGAGTCCAGGGAGATATAGCAGCTCGTTCATTATTGGACAGGCATCATCGTTTGAGTATGCGGATTAACGTTCTGGGTAGTTCCAGCGCAGGCAATGCGACACTGATCGAGAGCGGCTCGACCCGTGTGCTGGTGGATGCCGGTTTCTCAGGGCGTGAGATCAAGCGCCGGCTTGAGGCCATTGGCCAAGATATTGCCACCATCTCAGCAATCGTCATCACGCATGAGCATGCCGATCATATTCGTGGCGCGCCGGTTCTGTCGCGCTCACTGGAGATTCCGGTGTTTGTCGGGCAACGGGCGCTGGCCTCATGGCGCCAAGGCAAGAACGACGAGTTGATTCAAACCTGCCGGTTCATCGCCGCGCAGGAGCCGTTCCAGATCGGTTCGCTGACGTTCTATCCATTTGAAGTGCCGCACGACGCGGCGGAGACGCTGGCGTTCACCATCGAGTCGGCGGGCGTCAAACTCGGTTTTCTGACCGATCTGGGCTACATCCCGCAAATGGTCGCGCACCATCTGAAAGGGTGTGACGCTCTTATCCTGGAGGCCAACCATGACCTGGAGATGTTGCGCGTTGGACCCTATCCCTGGGCGCTCAAACAGCGTGTCATGAGCCGGCACGGGCATCTGTCCAACGATGAGACGGCACGCTTTCTGCGCGAACAGTTCGACGGACAGGCAGAATATGTCGTGCTGGCTCATCTGAGCCAGAAGAATAATCATCCAGACCTTGCGCGCCTGGCGGCTGTCGAAGCTCTCGCTTCACGCAATCCGCTGTGGGCGCGCGAAGCCGAGCGACGCGTGCGCCTCTCCTACCATGATCGTCCGAGCGAATGGATTGAATTATGATTCCGCGATATACGCTGCCCCAGATGGGGCGCATCTGGACAGAAGAGAACAAATTTCGCACATGGCTGGACGTGGAAATCGCCGTCTGCGAAGCGCAGGCGGAAATGGGCATGATCCCTGCCGAAGCCGTGCACGTGATCAAACAAAAAGCCGCCTTCGATGTCACCCGGATTCACCAGATCGAACAAACAGTGCGCCACGATGTGATAGCCTTCTTGACGAACGTGGCCGAATACGTCGGCCCAGAAGCTCGATTCATTCATTACGGATTGACGTCATCTGATGTGATTGACACAGCCAACGCGCTCTTATTGAAACAAGCCGGCGCATTGATCATCGCCGATTTGGAACAGCTCGCTCAAACGCTTCAGCGGCGCGCTATTGAGTTCAAGCATACGCCGATGGTGGGCCGCACGCATGGGATGCACGCTGAGCCGACAACATTTGGATTGAAACTGGCCCTCTGGTATGCTGACACACAACGCAACCATCAACGCATGCAACGCGCGTTGGAAACGATCAGCGTCGGCAAAATTTCCGGCGCTGTCGGCACGTTCGCGCATCTGGATCCGGAAGTTGAAGAGCGCGTCTGCGCCCGCTTAGGACTAAAGCCAGCGCCAATCTCCACGCAAATTATCCAACGTGACCGACACGCCGAATTTCTTGCTACACTGGCAATCATCGCCGCCTGCGTGGAGAAAATCGCTCTGGAAATTCGGCACCTTCAGCGAACAGAAGTCGGTGAAGTCCACGAGCATTTTGGCGAAGGCCAAAAAGGATCATCGGCAATGCCGCACAAACGAAATCCAATCATCTGTGAACAACTTTGTGGTCTGGCGCGGCTAGTCCGATCTAATCTGCAAGCAAGCCTGGAAAATGTGGCGCTCTGGCATGAACGAGATATTTCTCACTCCTCCGTTGAGCGCGTCATCTTCGCCGACAGTTGCATCCTGACAGACTATCTTCTGCAGAAGGTAGCCATCTTGATTGACAAACTGGTGGTGCATCCTGACCGGATGCGCAAGAACATGGATGCCTCGCGCGGACTCATCTTCAGCGGCGCATTGCTGCTAGCCCTGACGCAAGCGGGACTGGCTCGCGAGGAAGCTTACCGACTTGTGCAACAGTGCGCCATGCGGGCGCTGGACGAAGGCGAAGATTTCCGCCAGTTGGTTCTGGCTGACCCGGAGATCACGGCCATCATGCCGCCCCAGCAAATCGAGCGCGTGTTTGATTTGAATCTCCAATTGCGCAATGTGGATAAGATTTTTGCGCGAGTGTTCCAGCGGGAGAAGGCATGACCCACAGAGGCAAAATCCAAACGTTGGAGTCTTTCACCGAAGCCTGCAGGAAGGTCGTTCTGCCTGAATTGAAAAAGGACTACGCAACACTCGATCGCATGGCTGCCATACAGAATGAGGCGCGCAATCAGATTGATGTTTCATTCAAGCAGTGCGAGAAACCGGAAGTCGGATATGCCGCGATCAAGGAGGCTTCGTTGCGAATCGAGCGACGATTGGATTCGTTCCAAAAATTTAAGTCCGAGTGGGAAAAAGAAGTGAAATTATTGAAAGGCGAGATGAATTCACTGCAACAACGCCTGACCCAGATCGAAAAACGACTGAGAGCCTTATGAAAGCCAAGATTCTGGTGACGTTGAAAAAGACCGTCCTTGATCCGCAAGGGCAAACAATTTTACAGGCAGTGAGAACATTAGGATACGAGACGATCCACGAGATCCGGCAAGGGAAATACTTTGAAATCACACTGGACGATTCAGTGAATCCTGATGACGCTCGCGCCCAGATGGAGCAACTGGCCCGCGACGTTCTTTCCAATCCGGTGCTGGAAGAATATAACGTGCTGTTGGAGGAGTCCTCATGAAGTTTGGCGTGGTGGTCTTCCCTGGCTCCAACTGCGATCATGATGCCTATCACGTCATCAGCAAAGTCATCGGTCAACCGGTTGACTTCATCTGGCATCGCGACACACATCTGAGCGGATATGACGCCGTCATCCTGCCGGGCGGCTTTTCCTATGGCGATTACTTGCGACCCGGCGCCATTGCGCGGTTCAGTCCAATCATGAAAGCCGTGAAAGCATTTGCAGCCGAGGGCGGGCTGGTCTTAGGAATTTGTAACGGATTTCAAATTCTCTGCGAGAGCGGCCTGCTGCCGGGCGCGTTGATGCGCAATCGTACCCTCAAGTTCATCTGCACATTTGTCCACATCCGCGTCGAGGCTACGGATACCCCATTTACGCGGATGTATCAGCCGGGACAGGTCTTGAAAATTCCTATCGCCCACGCCGACGGAAATTATTATTGCGACCCAGAGACACTGGACGAATTACGCCGCGAAAATCGCATCATCTTTCGTTATTGCGACGTTGATGGGAATCTTTCAGACGAAGCCAATCCTAACGGATCACTCGATCACATTGCCGGCATCTGCAATCGCCAACGGAACGTGCTCGGCCTCATGCCACATCCGGAACGAGCCTCGGAAGAGATTCTCGGCAGCAGTGATGGACGTCTGCTGTTTCACTCGATGGCTACTGTGCTAGCCGAGCTGGCACGGCTTTGATTGTGCCGGCGACTCAATGACCAATTGACACCATCACACGGTTGCCGATTGCACAGGCCGCTGCTGGTGACATCTGCAAGGCGACTCAATGACCAATTGACACCATCACACGGTCACCCCCCTCAATCATGAAGCATGTCAACCGCTGGCGCCACGCTATTCGCTGCACCGTGATCCGTCTGATTCGTCACGTGCTGACTGGCGCATTCCTAGCGACCGGCCTGTGGATGCTCACCACACTTGGATTCAGCGCCTACGCGAACAACTTCGGCAAGCGCGACGTCCTCTACGGCAGTCGTGGAGCAGGCATTGTGTTGTTGATCGGGGGGTACATCAGTTCGCTGGTCGTATTCATCGGTGGCGAGTTCAATGCTGCATCGGAAACCAATGTGAACGATGCGGCATGGACCTTGATCGAACACGCTTGTTGCCGGTATAGTCTGGATGGGTTTGATGCACGATGACACGTGAAGAAGTATTACAGTGGCTGAGAACGGAGCTTCCTCCTATGCTCCGCGAAGACCCGATGTTTCGGGCGCAAGTCATCGGTTTGCTTAGCGAGGCATTGGTCACCAAGGCCGAATTCACACAGATGCTGGATGAATTGAGAGCCATGCGCCTTGAATCTGAACGACAGTTCGCCCAGGGTCATGCGCGCCACGATGCTCACGACCAACGCTTCGATCAGGTTGACCAACGCTTCGACCAGGTTGAGCAGCACCTGACCGCTCACGATCAACGCTTCGATCAGGTTGACCAACGTCTGTCCACTCATGATCAACTCTTGGAAGACTTGCGCGCAGAGGTCGCTAAAGTCGCTGTCAGTGTTGGAGCCCTAGGCGGGCGCATGGGCTGGAAGATGGAGGATGTCATTCGCAGGGTTATCGAACACTTCTCCGGTTTACGAAAATTGAAAGCCAAGCCGTTCACCATCATTGATGATACCGGCGAATGTTTTCAGTCCGGAGCGACTATTGAGTTCGATGCGCTTGTCACCAACGGTCGCAAGTTTCTCGTCGAAGTAAAAAGCTACGCCAAGCCGGGTGACGTCTGGGCATTCCATCGCAAAGCCCGATTCGCGGAGAAGAAGCTCAACGAAACGTTCGACAAGGTGTTGATCGCGCCGGCTGCTTCGCAAGCGGCATTGGACTTAGCCAACGAGCTAGGCATCACTTGTTACACATTTAGTGTCGAGGGATAGCGCGGCAGCGACCGCTTGGCGAGCGACGGGACGCTGCCCGAACCGAGATGCAGGCAGATGACCTCAAGACCATTGAGAGTTTCTCGTTCTGCGCCTCGGCTGTGAGATTTCTAGAGCGATTTCCAATTGCCTTTAGCCTGGAGGCCCCGCATCGTGCGGGCGAGCGCACGCTGAAGTGTGCGCTCCCTGGGTAAACACATTCCCAAATCGCTCGAATCAGCGTCATTCCATCGGCAATCTGCCCAGCGCGAGCTGCGCTCCCAGCATGGCTGCGTCGGTGACGGGCCTCTGGCAGGTGAAGTTCTGACAAACATAGGCTGTTGCCCGACCATCAATGGCGCTTCGATCCCTCAGTAAAGGAATCAACTCACCGACCAGTTCCTCATCATCAGGCTCCTTCAGCGCGACGATCTTATTTGGCAAAAACCTATCGAAGATGACGCGCAGTAACGCTTGCGTATCGGCAGCAGCCCGCCGTCCCACCACCGCGATTTCTTTTGGCGCTCCACAGTAAAAATCCAAAGCGCCGAGCAGATGCCCGAATGCGCTCGGAAATCGCCTGACCGACTCAATTGTTGCGCGCAGGATGCGTTCAGCACGCTGCCGATACTCCGGAACATCGAAGTACAGCGCCAATCGCAGTAAGACGTCAGCCGCCACCGAATTGCCGGACGGCGTCGCATTGTCGTAGAACTCCTTGGCCCGCGTGATCAACCGTTCATGATCGTGGCTGGTGAAATAAAAGCCCCCGGCCACGTCATCCCAGAACTGCTCAATCATGATGTCAGCCAAGCGCCGCGCTTCCTGCAGATACCGCAGCTCGAACGTGGCTTCATACAAGGCGAGCAATCCGTCAATCAGCAGCGCGTAATCCTCCAAGTAAGCGTTCAGTTTGCTGATGCCATCGCGGTATGTTCGGAGCAACCGCCCATCACGCTGTAGATGCGTCAGTAGAAACTCAGCATTGGCGATGGCGACCTGCCGATAATCGTCACGGTTCAAGATGGCGGCCGCTTCGGCAAAACTTCTGAGCATCAGGCCATTCCAACAGGTGATGATCTTGTCATCACGCAGCGGTTTGATCCGTTGCTCACGATGCTCGAACAATTTCTTCCGCCCGCGTTCGATGACCTGGCGCAGCTCATCCTCGCTCAACCCTTCCAGTTTGGCGAGAACGCTCATTGGCCGCGGAACATTCAGAATGCTGTGGCCTTCCCAATTGCCCCATGTCGTCACGTCGAAATACTTGCACAACAGCGTTCCATCCGCCTCACCCAACACGCGCATGATTTCATCCGGCGACCAGACGAAGAACTTCCCTTCAACGCCCTCACTGTCTGCGTCCTGCGCTGAATAAAAACCGCCTTCGGGAGCCGTCATCTCGCGGATGACATATTGAAGCGTCTCTTCGGCAATGCGTCTGTAGAGCGGCTTGTTGGTGATTTGATAAGCGTACAAATAGACTCGGCTGAGCAGCGCATTGTCATACAACATCTTCTCAAAATGCGGCACCAACCATTTCTCATCTGTTGAATAGCGATGAAAGCCGCCGCCCAACTGATCATAAATCCCGCCATAGGCCATCTTCGTCAAGCTCAGTTCGACCATGTGGAGCGCTTCCGGTCGCTTGGTGCGCTGGTAGTAGCGAAGCAGGAAAATCAGATTCATCGCAGCGGGAAACTTCGGCGCTGCACCAAAGCCGCCATGTTGTTCATCAAAGCTTCGATATAAGCGGACGTATGCTTGATCCAGCACATCGGCCGTCACCTCGCCTTCGACCAGCGTGGGCGCGCTGATGTGTTGCAGCTCTTCCATGATCTGTCGCGCATTGGCTGTTATATCATCGCGCCGCGTGCGATAGACCTCGGCGACATTGAGCAACAGTTGCTTGAAGCTGGGCATGCCGTAGCGCGGCTCAGGTGGAAAGTACGTTCCACCGAAGAACGGTTCCCCATCAGGTGTTAGAAACACCGTCATCGGCCACCCGCCGTGTCCGGTCAACATTTGCACAACGTTCATGTAGATCATATCCACGTCGGGGCGTTCTTCCCGATCAACCTTGATGCTGACAAAATGTTCATTAACTAGCCGCGCCGTCTCTTCATCTTCAAACGATTCATGGGCCATCACGTGACACCAGTGGCAGGCTGCATAACCAATGCTGAGCAGGATTGGCTTGTCTTCGCGACGCGCTTTCTCAAAGGCTTCCGGCCCCCACGGGTACCAGTCAATCGGGTTATGCGCGTGCTGCAACAGATAAGGGCTGGTTTCGTGTATCAACCGATTAGTATGCGATGGTGTCGCCTGTTTGCGTTCTGTGTCATTCATGAGCTTCTCTCCTTTGGATTCATCCGGTGCGATCCTAGTTGAGGAGCGGGACTCAGGCTTGATCATTACTGGCCAGCCTCCGAGCCGTCGCGCAGCCGCGCCCTTCCAGCATCATTAGGCCCGACGGGCAAAGAAGCGTATTACATTCCGCCATCCCGTGTTCAATTGTAGGAGAACACCTCATAAATCCGCGTTCATTATACTGGCTTCGCCCACTCTCGGCCAGGCAATGCAGCTTTTGTGAGGCAAAGCCTCGCTTGTGCAATCACTGCCAAAGTATGTTAGCATTGCATCGGTGCGCGCGCATGACAATCAGGGGTTTCACAAGGCAATTGATAGGCCGGCTGCAACTCATGGTGTTGGTGTGCGCTCTGACGCTCGCCGCCTCGATCCTGTGGCCAGCCGTGATTGGACACGCTCAACGCAATACAAGCTCGCCTGCGCAACGCGCAAGACAGGCGCCGGCCAAGACGCCCTCCACAACGACAACTGAACGGGAGGCTGCGCAAGCGGCTGAGCAACAAGCCATCACGGCCTTTGAACAAGGTCAGCAGGCGCACGCGCGCGGCGAGTTGCACACTGCAATTGCCTTTTATGACAGGGCGCTGGAGATCATCCCTGACTTCCCCGAAGCTCTCTTTCAACGCGCCATGGCGCGATTGGCACAAAAACAACTGGATCAGGCGCAAGCTGATTTGGAACGATTGCTCTCACTGAAACCAACCATCCTATCATCGTCTGAACCGTCGGCAGACGCGGCAGTGAAGTCGTTTTTCGCTCGCGCGCACAGCGCGTTGGCAGACATCTACCGTGAGCGGCAGGATGTCGTCAATGCCGAGCAACATTATCGTCATGCCGTCGCGCTTGACGGCACACTGCAACGAGCGACCACTCACTTGATCTGGCTGCTGATCGAGCGAAACGCGCTAGAAGAAGCGAGCGCCCGTCTCAATGTCCTGCTCGCCACAGGCGCTGCTTCGGCTCCTCTTTATGGCCTGCAAGGCTATCTGTACGAACAGTCAGGTCAGAGCGACAGAGCGCTGGCCGCGTATGACCAAGCGATTGCTTTGGACTCACGCGACCTGCTGGCTCGCCAGCAACGGAGCCGGCTTCGCGCCCAACGCCGGGATTTTGCCGGCGCTGCCGAAGATATGGCGGTCGTCTATGAACAGGATCGCTCATCCAGCCGCGCGCTTGAGCTGGGCGCTCTTTACGAATTAGCGGGAAAACCGGCCGAAGCCATCGCCCTCTATGAGACCGCACTGAGTAGCACAACTGCATCAGCAGAAGCCCGACAGGCACGATTGAAATTGGTAATTCTATTGGCGACCGTCCAGCGTCAAGCGGAAGCCTTGGCTCATGCACAACAACTGATGAAGGAATCACCGCAGGATGCTGAGATACTGGCTCGGCTTGGCAGCGCCTTGCTCGCGCTCGACCCAGCTCTAGCGGCGCAGGCGTATCTCCAGGCGATCAAGGTGGACGAGCAGGATGTTGATTATCGGGCCGGGTTGAGCGCAGCTTTACTCAAAATGCGACGGTATGACGAAGCCCTCAGCGTTGCCCTTGAGGCCATCAAACGCGCGCCGAATCATTACTATGCCCGCACGAATGCGGCGACGGCGCTCTTTCAGTTACAACAATTTGCTGCTGCCGCTGAACATTTTGAGTGGATCGTCGCCCACAACCCGAATACGGCGATTGCCTACTATTTCCTTGGAATTTGCTATGACAAGCTTGGCCAATACGAGTTGGCTTTACCAGCTTATGAAGCATTTCTCCGATTGGCCGACGCTGGTCAGCATCAAGCGGAAGCTGACAATGTCAAATTTCGTCTGCCGGCTGTGCGTCGAGCGATCGAAAAGCAGCGAGGCAAAAAGCGATGAACGCTAGGAGGTTGTCATCCCATGTCCTGTGGCCGTTAGTAATGGCCGTCATGTCAGTGAGCGGTCAGCCGGCAATGACCGGCCAAAGCCCGGCGCCGGTCAACCAGTTGTCCTCTGCTGCGTTGACGGCTGAAGAATGGTCCGAAGTGCGCCAAGAAGACAATCCAACCAAACGGACTCGCAAACTCTTGAGCATGGCGGCTCGTCGGCTCACGCAGGCTCAGGCGTTCATCCAGCGCGAGCACTACAGCGATGTTCTGACGCTGCTCGAACAATACAAGCACATCCTCGTCTACGCGCTCGATTCGATTGACAGCTTGCCTGAGCCGGAACGCAAGCGACAGCGCAATGCTTACAAAGAGATTGATCTTTCCCTGCGCAAACAAATTCCTATACTGCAAGAAATCAAGCGAAATTTTCCTCGTGAACATCCAGTGGTGGAGGATTCGCTGCTCGCCGCGCAGCGGCTTCGAATGACGGCGTTGAACCGATTTTCTGGGTCGGACATTTTCAAAATCCCATAATCCCGCTCTCCACCAATACAACTTGCAACGACCACGGATCGCCTTGGCGCAGGCTGCTGGCGCGCTGTCATGCGCTCTGATGGTGACTTGTGACCGGTGATGCCTGCTCGCGCAGGCTGCTGGCGCGCTGTCAGCCTGTCTGGTGAATAGTTGTCAGTAACTCATGCTGACTGACAGTGGCCGTGCCGATTTTCCCGATGACCACACTGGCTGCGTGGTTGGCAATGAGCGCCGCTTGCGCCGGCGTGGCGCCACTGAGCAACGCTAATGCCAATGCTGCGATCGTCGTGTCGCCGGCGCCGGTGACATCATAGACCTCTCGCGCCATCGCCGGGATATGGGTCAGTTGATCGTCACGGGAAAACAGCGTCATGCCCGCTTCGCCGCGCGTCACCAGCAGGTATTGGCACCGCACCAGCCGCATGATGCGCTGACCAGCCGCGCGCAACGACGCATCATCAGTGATCTCCATTTGAGTCACAGCTTCTGTCTCTCGCAAATTCGGTTTGAGCAAGGTGACGGGCGAGTAGTACCGGAAATTACGCAGCTTGGGATCAACCAAGACGGGTTTGCCGGCCTGCTCGGTCAGTGGCAGAATCTGCGCCAATAACGATGGTGTGACCACGCCCTTGTCGTAGTCAGATATGATGACGCCGGTGACATCCGGCAGGCGCTCGGCATAGCGAGTAACCAGTTGCTCGGTCAACGAAGGATGCAGTGGCTGGCGGGTTTCACGGTCGGCGCGCACGACTTGTTGATGATGAGCGATGATTCGCGTCTTGACGGTGGTCGGTCGGGTTGCGTCGCGGATCAGCCCGCAGGCTTGCGCGCCGATGTGTTGCAACGTCTCGACCAATCGCTGGCCGGCCTCATCCTCGCCGATCACGCCCAGGCATACAGCTTGGCCGCCCAACGAAATCACATTATGAGCGACGTTGCCGGCGCCACCCAGGTGAACGGACTCACGCTCAATCCGCACCACCGGCACAGGCGCTTCCGGCGAAATGCGCACGGCCGTTCCCCAGATAAACTGATCCAACATCAAATCGCCCAGCACGAGTAACCGCTGATGAGAAAATCGCCGGATAATCTGTTCGATCTCTTGCTCAAGCATCTGCAAACTCACGCGGACGGCTCAACAACCCTGACGGTTCGGTGGGTTGATTGACTCAACACGTGCTCGACCGCCGCCACCACGGCGTCTACCGAAACATGAGCGATACGCTCGGATGGCGCGAGCAGCCGACCCGTCGCATCGCGCTCGACCTGAACAACCTGATGAGGCGCATCGCCCCACGGCCGCCAGACGTGATAGTTGGACGCGCCGAAGATCACAACCGTCGGGCAGCGCTGGCTCATGGCCACATGGGCTGGTCCGCTATCATTGCCGACAAATAGGCGCGCCAGGGCACACAGGGCGACCAGCTCTTTCAGATGCAAGTCCACCATCATTACGAGCCGTGGGCCAAGGCGTGTCGTCAGCTCATCCAACTGCGCCTTATCACGGCGCGTGCCAATGATGACCGAAGCTAACCCGTGCTCGGACCAGAGCGCCTCAATCAGGCGAGCGAACCGCTCGACCGGCCAGCGTTTGTCCTCGGCCGTCCCGCCCGGATGGATCAACGCAAACGCCCCATCAATTCCTAATCGCCTCAATCGGCTTGCGACATTATGCTGCACAGCCTCACGAGCGTATAACGACGTAGGAGGAATCTGCTGGATCGGCACGCCAGCCCATTTGAGTAATCCCGCCTGTTGCTCGACTGAATGCACGTTGGATTTCTGCCAGATCACTTCAGGGTCGGGCGCGCGATGCGTGAGCATCCACGAATGTCTGTAACCAGCATAACCAATGCGATGTCGTGCGCCGCTCAGATAACACAACATTGTGGCCGTTGGTCCACCATGCAGATCAAACACCGCGTCGAATGACGCGCGGCGCAAGCGTTGAACCAGATGCCAGCGTCGCCACACATTGCCCAACAGGCCTGGCATCCGACTCAGCACAATCACCTCATCCACGTGTGGATGCCGCTTCAGTAACGGCGCCGAAGGTTTCTCCAGCAAGACGGCGACATGCAGGTCTGGTCGAAACTGTTTCAACAGCGCCAAACTTGGCGTCATCAAGACAGTATCACCAAGCGAGCGTAGTCGTACCAACAGCACGCGGTTGATCTGACTCCAATCAATCACAGGCGTCTCATTCTGGAGGTTGCACCGTCGCTTCTTTCACCAGCATCACGGGAATCCCATCACGAATCGGATAGACACGATGGCAGATCGGACACTTTAACCCTTGACCGTCAGCCGTCAGTTGCACTTTGGCGCGCTCTTGCTCCGTTTTGACACAGGCCGGACAGGCCAGAATCTCCAACAATTCAGGCTTGATGCTCATCGTCATGCCCCTTATGCGTTCATCTCAGACTGGCGCGGGTACTCTAACATGGCAACCGAGCATTGTCAAAACAAGCATTCGGTCCCACTCCGTCCTGATGATAAGCGGGTTCAAGGATGGGCAGGAGTGACCTCCGGTGGCTCCTCGTAGGCCATGATCCTGCCGGCAACGGCCGAGGCGGCCACAGTCAGCGGATTGGCCAGATAAAGCTGGCCAGGACCACTGCGACCGGGAAAATTCCTATTCTGCGCGCTGATGCTGATCTGATCAGCCCGACTTGTCCCGCCGGGGCCAGCGTTGATACAGGCGCCACAGCTTGGCTCGATAACCGTCGCGCCGGCTCGATGGAAGATCTCCAGATAGCCCTGCTCAACGCAGTAACGACGCACTTCTTGCGAACCAAACTGGATATAAAACTTCACCGACGGATGAACGCCACGCCCTTGCTGCAACGCCTCACGCAGCACGCGAGCATACATATCCATATCCGCCTTCTTGCCGGCGGTGCATGAGCCGCCATAAGCAATTTCAATCGGGATGACCTCGGTCAGCTCGTCAATGAACACGCCCTGGCTGGGATCACCCGGCAGCGCCACCATCGGTCGCAACTGCGATGCGTCCAGTTCAATCACGTGGTCATAGGCGGCATCCGGATCGCTGAACAATCCTTCACACAACCGCTGGGCTTCAGCCCGTGGCAGGCCACGTCGCTCGACGAGAAAATCAACGGTCTTTTCATCAGGCGCAACCACACCGGTGAACCCACCGATTTCAGCCGCCATGTTCGTCATCGTGGCACGCTCGTCAATGCTCAATGCTTCGATGGCATCGCCGGCATACTCGATGACTTTGCCGATCGCTTGACCACTCTTGACGTACTCCAGGCGCAGGATCGCCAAAATCAAATCCTTGGCGGTGACACCCGCCGGAAGGCGCCCGCGCACAATTACTTTGACTGACGGCGGCACACACACGCGCACATCTTTGGTGATCCACGAATTGAAAATGTCTGTTGTGCCCACGCCAAAGGCCACACAACCAATCGCGCCGGCATGCGGCGTATGCGAATCTGTGCCAACGATCACCTGTCCAGGGAGCGCATAATTCTCCAGGATGATATTGTGGCAAATTCCTTCAGACCCCTTTCGGTCAGTCAATTCGCCGTGATAGGTGATGCCCTGCTCGCGAGCGAACGCTTCTTGCATCAGCTTTTGTTGAATGGCCAAATCCAGCAGCCCCATGGCTCGCCGCTCCGGCGGCATAACTTCATCCAAAAATGTGAGGTGATCGCGGAACAAATAAATGGAGGATGGATCGTTGACTTTCTCATGCTCGCCGACCAGTTGCTTAAACATCATGGCGGCCATCGGCGTCACGTATTCGTGACTGAACCGAATATCGGCGCGGACAAAACCGGCGTCGCCCGGCTGGACTGCCGCCACGCCGACGCGGTCTTCAGTTAAATTCACCACCATGTGTCGAGCCAAGATTTTCTCCGCCAGCGTCATCGGTCGCTGCGGCGTCCTAATCTGTGGCAACCGCGCCTGCCCCTGCAAGCGGGCTACGTTGAAAGCGAACAGGCCGCCGTACTCGATAATCTGACAGGTGATCTCGTCCTCCCCTTCAGTGAATTCGCTGAGCGCGATTTCATCGCCGCGCTCAAGACGCTCAATCAACTGAAAATTCGTGGATGTGAGCATTCCGAGATTCTGGCAATTTTGCCGGTAGATGCGCTCGATATTCTCAGCTATGACCAAGCGAATGCCGGCGCTCAACTCGGCGTATGGGGCTTGTTCGCGGCTCGACCCTTTGCCCCGACGTTTACCTGAGACGCTGGCGACAAAGCCGCCTCGCTTCACCGAGCCGCGCGTCACCGGCGATTGCCCGCCCGTCCGTAATCCAATGTAAGCAAACTCGCCAAGCGTCTCATCGAAGTAGTAACAGATGTATGCCGGCGCGATTTCATCTGTGCTAATATCGTGGCGCAACGGTATGTCCGGGCGCCACGCCAGGTCCTCGCCGTTCAATTGTCGCTGAATCAGATGTGGGTCCTCTGTCAGAAAGAGAATTCGACCATTAAAGCGAATTCGGTCCGGTCGCTTTGACACCGTGCGATTCAACAGGCTGCTCACCATGATCCCGTATCCTTATTGTCAGAAATTGCCTGCACGCATAGGCGAGAAGCAAGTATACTGGCCACTCACCGATGCGTAAAGGAACAGCTAGAGCGCCGGCTCCGAGGTTCACCGCCATGCGCCACGAAAAGCCTCATGAGCGGGTAACATCAGCGGAGCGGTGTTTGCTTCGTGTTCATGCTCAAGAATGCCGATGCGTTGTTTTGCGGATGCGGTGGAATTGCTCAAGTTGGTCGTTCGCCGCCACGATGACCGGCAATTTTTCGAGAACCGCTTCGGCTGCTGGACCCGGAAGAGCAAAGTAGAAATGATCGTCGCCAAGGTCAGTGTAGACGCGATTTCCAATGCACCCGAGGCTGAGGCTGGCTCGTTTGGCTTCGATGGCTTCAGGGATGATCGCACAGGTTGGACGCAGCATAGCCTGCATATCATGGCCGACATTGGCCGCGCGGGCGGCTTCGGCCAGTAGCATAATCTGCTTAGCATTGCCGCGCACAATGATCACATCGGGGTCCAACGGTGTTGAAGTGAGTGGCGCGTAAACGACGTACTGGCATGGCTCGCGTCGTCGTGGCAGTGCGGCAATCTCATCCTGATGGACGTATTCCAAGCCGACCATCATGGTAAGAAGTTCTTCACGCTCGTTTGCTCGCTCCGGTGGCCAGTCAACGTGATGAGTGAACGCTCCAATAGGGCAGTTCAGATGATCTGCCGCAGTTGTGTAGAACGTGACGCCTTCGGCGGCCAGTTTCCAATAGCTGCATCCGGCTGCCGCGGCCTGCTCCACGTGCGGGATATCTTTCGGGACAGTTGATACAAATGTCACCGCCACTGGTGACCACGTCAAGTTTAAGTGCTTCTGAAGGTAGGTTGCTCGCATGAGCCTCGGTTTATTGCGGTCGAGCTAGAGGCAGCACGGTTGGTCCCGCTAGCTCGCCCTATTTGGCCGGTGAATAGTAGGGATTCTGGCCGGCGGCATGATCCGTCGTATCCAGAATCTGACCAACTTCGGGAATCTGCTCACGAATGAGCTGCTCGACGCCCTGTTTCAGTGTGACATTGGCCATGCCGCAACCCTGACAGCCGCCGCCCATACGAATGAAGACGTTGTTATCAATCACGTCTAGTAACTCGATGTAGCCACCATGCGCGGCTACCGCCGGATTGATCTGGGTCTCCAACAGATCAATGACTTTATCCCGGATGTAGTCGGATGATGGAATGCGCGCTTTGAATTCCTGCGAAACGGCCGGCACGCCCGATTGCAGCACGCGGCGGATGGCTGCGCCAATCTGCTTGGCAATCGGCATCCACTCGTCGTAGCCCTGCTTGGTCACGGTGACAATGTTGCCGGCAATCAACACGGCCGTCACCTGCGGAATCTCAAAGAGCGCCTCCGCCAGCGGCGAATCTTTGGCCGCTTCCTGATGAGCAAAATAAGCGGCGCCGTCGTAAACCTGACGGTCTACTGTGAATCGGCACTTGGATGGGTCTGTCTGAATTTCAGCCATGATTTTAATCTCTTGGTCCATAGTCTTTCTCCTTCGTATCAAATGCCGCGTCGTCTCTGGAGCGCGTCAAACTGGCTCGTCGTCGGCTCTGCGCAGCAAAACCACGGCTCAGTCAGGCGTGGCGCACGCCCAGTTTGATCGCGCGTCGCAGTCGAAATGAGTTCCGGCATTTCGTCTCCACGCATAGCATAGGCTACCTGGCACACGCGGTCAAATGTCTTGGCCGGATGTTCGTTTGATTGAGCAGCTTGCTCAACCAACGCGCTGACCGTTTTGTGGAGATCATCCATGCAGGGATCAGGGTGTCTCCAGCGATAACTGAGATGTTGGTGATCCAGGGCGCCAAGGAATGGCTGGATCGCCGGCTGTCGCAACAAGTTTGATCCGGGCGGCACAAGCAATCGAATCGTGTATTGCACCGGATCAACATAGTCAATCAATTTGTGATCGCGCACGAACTGGAGGATGTCAATGTAATCATCGAGCGTCGTCCACGGTGTGAACGGAACCCAGGTCGGTCGCAGCGCCAGTTTGGCTTCGGTGACCACGTCTAATAGCTTGTGAATATCAGCCCGCGTATGGCCTTTCTCCAAATGGGCCAGCACGGTGTCGCTGAGCGATTCAAACGCCGACACGACGAACAAACAGCCTGACTCGGCCAGCTCCGGCAATATGGCCTGATGTTTCAGCAGATGCTCGACCTTCGCTGTGAAATCGAACGTCAGAGCAGGGAATTCGTTGTGCAATGCGCGGACCACGCGCCGCGCATGGCCAGGGCCGTTGAGGAAATCAGGGTCGCCAAACGTAATGTGCGTCGCGCCGGCTTCAACCAGTTGCCGAATATCGTTCAAGACAATATCGGTTGGCACGATGAAAAACCGACCGCCATAAACCGGTGGGATCGGGCAATGCCGGCAGTGATGCAAACAACCGCGACTTGCTTCAACGGTGCCGACCAGTCGTTGCGTTCCCTGGTGCTCCAACCGCGCATACTTGGATAACGGCGGCAAGCTGCTGCGCTGCGGCGCTACGAACGGCTGCCGTTGCACATAAGGACGGCCCACATGCCCGCGCCGGCTAATACCGGCAATGTCCAAAGAACCGCCATTGGCCAGCGCATCAATCAATGCAACTAACGGTGTTTCATACTCGCCACCGATGATGAAGTCGGCGCCATGCTCGAGCAGATAATCAGCGTTGAGCGAAGCGTAAAGACCGTAAAAGCAGATGTGACACCGTGGATTGACGTGACGAATCCGCTCTGCCACGCGCACGCCCAGCCGGAGCGCCGTGTGCATCGGCACCGAGATACCGACGAACCACGCGTTGGCGATCTTTGTCTCGTCCAGTGGTTCGACGGCAATGTCAAGGGTGTCCGTTGCATAACCAACCTGTTGGAGAAAGCCACAGGGGAAGGCTACCCCCAGTGGTTGATGGCCCAGCTCGTAGCAAGATACCAGCAGGATCGTCTTGCCGTTCATGTTATTGTGGAGGACGCCAGCCATACGATTTTGCTTATGCGCGACACGACGGACATGGACAGAGCGCCCGGAGCGTCTGGAAACTATAGATGCCTGTATTGTGACCATCACTCCAGGTGAAGTTCAACGCATACTGGCCGACCAGATCAACGGCGCGGATGCTCAGGTCTGAGGCAATCGAGTCAGGCGTGATACGTCTTTGTCCCGTCCATTCGTCCACACAGGCGGCACACGGACACTCTTGACGCAGGTACGGGGCTGAGTACCGGCTGACGTGCTCATCCTCCCAGGTGATCTCCAGTGTCGCATCACCGATCTTTTTAATGCCGACCGGCCTGTCCGCTCGGTTCATGCGCAACCCCTTCCATGCCCATACGGGCGACGCCGGCGCGTCTACGCCGGCACTTCGAGAATCTGTAGCGGAATCTTTCGATAATTCTCAATGCTGATTTGCTGTGCCAGGTGACCAAGAATCTGGCGATATGCTTGCGCCGATGGCGAATCCGGATCGGCAGCAATGATCGGCGTGCCATCGTCGGCGTACTGCCGAATGGCGACGTCAATGGGAATCTCTCCGAGGAATGGCACTCCCAATTCACGGCTGGCGTTCAGCGCGCCGCTGGAGCCAAAGATATACTCACGATGACCGCACTGCCGGCAGATGTAATAACTCATGTTCTCAATGATGCCGAGGATCGTCACGTTCGTCTGTTCAAACATGCGGAGCGTTTTCAGTGAAATTTTCCAGCCGACGTCCTGCGGCGTAGAGACAATGACCCCACCCGTGACCGGCACAGATTGCACTAACGTCAGATGAACATCGCCTGTGCCCGGCGGCAAGTCCACAATGAGGTAATCTAATTCACCCCATTCGACCTGAAATAAGCATTGCTCTAATGCCTTGTGCGCCATCGGGCCGCGCCAGATCAGCGGTTTATCGCCGGGCACAAACAGCCCCATCGAGATAAACTTGATGCCGTGATTTTGCAATGGCCGGATGCGGTTGCCGTGCAGCTCGACCGGTTCATTCTTGCCCATCATGATGGGAATGCTCGGGCCATAGATATCGGCATCCAACAAACCGACACGCGCGCCGGTTTGGGCTAATCCAACAGCCAGGTTCGTCGCAACCGTTGATTTGCCCACGCCGCCTTTACCGCTGCCGATTGCCACGATGTTGCGGACTGTTGACAGCGTTGAACGATCCAATCCAGCATGCTGACGCACGTCGGCTGTCAAATTCACACGCACGTCGGTCACTCCATCCAGCGCGCGAACGACTTGCTCGGCTTCTTCCTTGAGCCGTTCTTTAACTGGACAAGCTGGCGTGGTGAGGTTGATATCAAAGCTCACTGCCCCACCGTCTATTCTGATGTTCTGCACAAACTTGAGCGTGACAATGTCTTTATGCAGGTCAGGGTCTTTGACGACGCTCAACGCCTTCAGTATGTCCGCTTCGGAGACGGACGATTTCTTTAGTAGAGCCATACACTATTGATCCTTACGCCGGGGAAGGACTTTTCCTGCGCTCCGGGTCAGCCCCCGTGAGATTGGCCCGACGCGCAACGGTGATTGAAAAAAGCCGCCAATGAGAGGCGGCTCTCAAGCGTTACACGGTGAAGCTGCTGCCGCAGCCACAACTGCCGGTGGCATTCGGATTCTTAAATGTGAACCCTGAACCCATCATCGAATTGACATAATCCAGCTCGACGCCATTGAGGTAGCGCTTGCTCATCTGATCCACAAAGACACGGATGCCCTGCAATTCAACCACATCATCACCTGCTGCCGGGCCATCGTCAATCACCATGTCATATTGGAATCCCGAACACCCGCCGGGAATGACGCGAATCCGCAGGCCCGCTTCAGGGCCGACGTTTTCGCTCGCCATGAATTGTTTGACGGCTTCTGCCGCCGCTGCGGTCATATGCAAACTCAATGGTGGCTGTCCAACTGTTGCGCTCATTCCGTATTCTCCTTCATGCAAAAATTATGTTGAATGCGATTTCTTACCTTTTGGTAAGGCTTGATTATAACAGAGCGACCCCGACCTGCCAAGCCATGATTTCGGCCAGCATGGTACTGATGGATTCGCGCTGAGAAGATTGCGCCGTGTTACGCTTCATTATTGTTCGCCTCTCCCGCTTTTTCTTGACCGTTACTTGTTGTTTTTTCTTGCTCAGCCAGCGTCTTGAGGCGCTGTTCAACCAGCGCATAGAGCGTGCCTGGAGGGAATGAGCCGTTGGCTGCCCGTTGGCCTGCTTCCATTCCGGTGAGCAAGGCGGCAGCTTCTTCAACCGTCGTCACCGGATAGATATGGAACTGTCCATGACGGATTGCCTCAACCACATCCTTTTTCAACATCAGATTGGTGACGTTTTGATGGGGAATGATCACGCCTTGCTGCCCCGTCAGGCCGCGCATCTTACAGACAGCGAAGAAGCCTTCAATCTTTTGGTTGACGCCGCCGATTGGCTGCACTTCACCTTTCTGATTGATCGAGCCGGTGACGGCCAGCGACTGTTTAACAGGCACGTTGGCCAAGCTCGAGAGCAAGGCCACCACACTGGCGATCGAGGCGCTGTCGCCTTCGATCGTTTCGTATGTTTGCTCGAACACCATACTGGCCGCCAATTGCAGCGCCTTGTCCCGACCGAACGTCGCGCCCAGATAGCCATTGAGGATCATGAATGATTTATTATGAATGTTGCCGCTGAGTTTGGCGCGCGATTCTGCATTCACCACCCCGCTCTTGCCGGCGAATGTTTCGCAGGTGATGCGCACCGGTTTACCAAATTCGTAATCGCCCAGGCTCAGCACTGACAATCCGTTGACCTGCCCGACCACGGCGCCATCGGTGTCCACTAAAATGAAGCCGCGAACAATCATTTCTTGGAGGCGTTCCTCAATGCGGTTAGAGCGATAGATTTTTTCTTCAATCGCTCGCTCAACATCCTCCCGTCGCACCACCTCGCTTTTCTGCTGCGAAGCCCAGTAGTTTGCTTCGATCATGATGTCGGCGATGGCGCCGAACTCAGTTGAGAGTTTCGTTTGATCGTCGGCCAGGCGCGAGCCGTATTCAATCAACGCCGCGACGCCGCTGCGGTCGAATGGTTTTAGTTGCTGGCGCTGGCTATAGGAGGCGATGAATTGAGCGTAGTGTCGGATATTCTCGGCGGTTCTCTTCATCTGTGTATCAAAGTCAGCTTTGACTTTGAACAGTTTGCGAAAATCCTCGTCGTAGGCGAACAACAAATAATGGAGCAGCGGATGACCGATGAGGATCACTTTGACGTTGATGTTGATTGGTTCGGTTCGCAATCCGGTGGCGCTGATCAATCCATATTGAACGGCAGGGTCTTCGATGCGGACTTGCCCGGTTTCGAGCGACCGCTTGAGCGTATCCCAGACGAGCGGATACTTGAGCAAGTCCATCGCTTCGATTAGCAGATAGCCGCCGTTGGCCCGCAGCAACGATCCAGCTTTCACCATCGTGAAATTGGTCACCAGGGCGCCGAAATGGACCTCACGTTCAACGGTGCCAAACAGATTGGTAAACGTCGGGTTTGATTCAATGATGACAGGCGCGCCCTCAGCCGTCCCGTTATCCACCAGCACGTTGACGCGGTACTCAACAAAGCGGGTTCGTTGTTCGACGAGCTTGAGCGCCTTCAGGGCGGGTTCTGGCACTGGCGCGCCCGTCTCCTCCTTGCGCTGGAATTCGCCGATATTCTCCAACACATAGGCCTGCACTTGGTCAAGGTACTCAATGATGCCACTATGGTCGGCGTACTTACGTCGCAAATAACCGACCAAACTTTGCACGATGATGTTGGCCGTTTGCCTTTCCAGTTCCTTGATCTGATCACGCGTCTGCCGCTCGGCGTCACGCACCTGCTCCATCACTTCCATCACCCGGTGGTTGAATGTCTCGATGCGTTTGCGGATTTCGTCTTTCTCTTCCTCCGAAAGCGATTCGAATTGTTCCTGCGAAATCGGCTGTCCGTTCTTGATGACGCGCGTGATGACGCCCGCCGGCGTGACCTGAAACTGAATGCCTTCCTGATGCGCCTGCTTTTGCAGGTTCGAGAACAAGGCGCTCGTTCGTTGTTGATACTGATTCAAAATTTCGGCCTGCTGCGCCTCGTAACTTTTCCCTTCGAATGTTTGCGGAATTTCCCGCTGTAAGCTTTCTACCAGTTGGTCCATGTCCTTGGCCAGTTGGCGGCTCAGGCCCGGTTTCAGATACAACACGCGCGGTTGGTCAGGGTCATAAAAGTTGTTGACCAAGCAAATGTCGCACGGCACCGGCTTGTTTTTGGCCAATTGAGCAAGGATCGTTTTAATCAATGTCGTGCGCCCGGTGCCGGATTGGCCGGCCAGATAGAGATTGTAGCCGCGGGCTTCAATGTCCAGTCCAAGGTTGATCGCGCTGACGGCGCGCGCTTGACCGATGATATGTTGCAATGGCGGTACATCTGCTGTTGTTTCAAAATCCAGCTCAGCGGCGTCACAGGTGCGATAGACTTCCTCAGCCACTAGCTCTCGATGCTCAGGCATATTCACTCTCCGTAGGCGATGATGTTTGGAGGCGGTATTATCCTTCAGCCGGCATCAAGACTCAAGCGTCCGGCAATGAATCATTACTTTGCGGGCTTCTGATGCTTTCTGAGGAATCGGCCGTGAGCCATCGCCGGCCACCAAGGATGGAAACTTGGGAGCGCCATTGCAAGCGGGCTCAAGCGGGCACGCCCGGAAGCGTGCGCTCCCAGCGATTTTCACAGGGGAGCTGTCTGAAACCGGCACGGCTAAGCTATAACCGACGTGCAATGCCCACACTTGCTCGCGTTGATCGGTATGAGCATCAAGCATTGTGGACATTCTTTTGTCGTTAGGTCCGGCGGCGGCGGTTGCTTCCTCATGCGATTAATGTTTTTGACCACGATGAACAGGGCAAATGCAACCAGCAGGAAATTGATCACGGTGTTGATAAACACACCCCAGTTCATCGTCACGGCGCCGGCTTTCTTGGCGTCAGCCAGCGTTGCGTAGGGGCCTGCTGGATTGCCTTCCTTCAAAATTGTGAAGATATTGCTGAAATCAGCGTTCAGCAGTAAGCCGATGATCGGTGTGAAGAGATCACCGACAAGCGAGTTGATCACGGCGCCAAATGCGGCTCCGAGCATAATACCCACCGCCATGTCCACCATGTTACCTTGTGCAGCAAATTCCTTGAATTCTTTTAACATCGTATTTGTCCTCCCGTATCGGTCGAGCTATCCGTTGCCGGACAGCCGCACGCACAGACCTGCTCGGCGCTGCTGCCGGCGATCTCGGCTTTTGCTTCGCTATCGGCGGTCGTCAGTTGAATCCACGTCACCTGCGTCCGATCCATGTATGCCCATTGTTATATGCTCATCTGACGCGAAGCATGGCTGACCGGCCGCCATGCAATCCGCTATGACGCGAAAACGTCGCGTAACAATTTGGTCACGCGCGCGGCCGGATCACGACGTATCTTGCGTTCTTCCTCCCCTAGCACATAAAACAGCCCGTCGAGGCTCTTCTCCACCACGTATTGATCAAGGTCAAACGGTTCAGTTTTCACAAAGGGAATGTTCTGAGAGCGTCCCAGGACCTCTTTGTAGCGTCGCGTCACACCGACGTCATTCATCGCCTGTTGCACAATCGGCTTGAACGCACTGATCAGATGAGGGGTCGTTTTGCGTCGAAAGTAATCGGTTGCGGCCGTCTCCGGGCCATTCAGGATCGCGCGCGCATCCTCGAACGTCATTTGTTTGATCGCATCCCAGAAGATTGACTTGGCCCGCGGTGCGGCCTGTTCGGCTGCGCGGTTCATGCTCAATACGAGCTGATCAATCTGCGGGCCATAGCCAGCAAAACGGAGCGCAGCTTCCATCTTTCGCAGTTTTTCCGGTAGCAAAATCTTAATGGCTTGATTCTTGAAATACCCATCCACACGCCCGGTCTGCTTGACCGTGTTAGTCGTGCCGACCTGTAACGCTTCTTTCAACCCGGCGACGATTTGTGACTCGCTTAATCGGTGTCCCAAGCCGAGACGTTCGAGGACGCGGTCCACCTGTGCGGCAGAGATCGCGCTGAGCATCAGGATGAGTATGACAGTGAAGCTCATTGACCACGCCTCCGTTCGTGTTTTGCTGGCCATCATAGCACAAGGAAGGCGCTGAGCCAATAAGCTATGATGGAGTCATTCGGCCATTGTCATACCCATCCGGGTCGCTTCTGTGATGCTCGGGAGAAGAGTGGAGGAAGCATCACAACGCTGTTGGAAGTAGGTTGACCAAGAGGCCGAATGACCCCCTTGCCTGCTGGACAACAACGGTGCCCCCCTACGCAGGCAAACTCGCTATACCGCTTCTCCATAGTCCGCTACTCGCCGACATAAACCGACCACTACCACCCTCGTGAACCGAGCACACACAACGACGAGCAACGGACTACGGACAACCGGCACACAGCTAGAGCTGACTGAGCATATCCCCCAGCCCTTTGGCGTATTTCTTTTCACCCTGCTCCTCCTCGCCTAGGAGGCTTGCCAGGTGGTGTTTGAGGGGAACCGGCGCTTTCTCATTCAGGTAGCTGAGAACGCTCTCAATCGCCGTTTGAGCCGCGTGCTCAGGGATGTTGGCGCGTTGCGAAACCAGTTTGACAAGGTCATTCATTGGTTTGTTCATGATGCTCCCTGTTGTGCTTCTCTCAACTTGGCCGCACCAGAGCCAGCAGCGGCGAAGATGGGGTCTCGGTCATCAGCCATCGCCACTGACCCTGGTGCGATAAGCTGCTGAGGTCGTTCGATGTTGAAACATCGAACGACCCTCAGCAGGAAACACGACTGCAAAGCCTGTGCCAGAGTGATGCCGAAATTCTCAACCTGTTCATGATGATTGGGTTGCTGATCGAAGAGGCCACCTCAGAAGCGGACGCCAATCCATCGTTGAGACATCAGGGGCGTTTCATCGGTGTGTCATGTTGTCCCGCCTGAGACAAATGAGTGCCACAGAGACAGTCGTCCGCGCGTGATCGCGTGAGGATGAGCGGTCAGTGTGGGTATGAGTATGAGCGGTGAGTATGAGCATGACCATGAGCATGAGCATGATCTATCTGCACGGTTAGGAGCAAGACCGCACTCGCCCAATGTCAGAGCATGCTATCGGGTGGTTGAAGTGTGGCAGCTCGTGTGCGTCGAATACGGGTTTGATCCACGATCGGCGCACATGCGAGAGTGTGTCGAAGCTCGGTCAAAAAAATCGGGAGTAGGATTTTGGCTTTCCTACTCCCACTCAAGCGATTTAAGGAGGATTGACCTGAAACCCCGCGTTTAGCTGACTATCCTGTTCGTCACCAGTGAATCTCCCTTCCAGAGCGGTTGGTGGAATTTTTCATGATGACATAGTCGCCTTGTTTTGAGCCTCGCTCGACAGCGGCACGTCAGACATTTCAGGCGTTTTCAGAAGGTATCTTGAGCACCTGTCCGACCTTGATCAAATCGGGATCGTCTAACTGATCCTCGTTGGCATAAAAGATGCGCATGTACTCATTAGGGTCACCGTAGAACTGCTTGGCTATTTTCGAGAGTGTGTCGCCGGGCTTGACCGTATAGGTTTGCATCGCCGACGGCGCAGCACTCGGTGCAGCCACATCAAAATCGGCGATCAGATCGTCGTAGGTGGGATTGACAAGCTTGATCTGATCCCAGACGGCATTTTTAGCCTGTTCAGACGGCGCCGTTCCTTTGATGAACAGTTTGTTGTCTTGCACGTGTAGATTGTGAAGCTGAACTTTCTGTTGCTGGATCAAGTTCAGCACGGATTGATACTTGGCTTTTAACTCTTCAAAGCGCTTTGTTGCGGCGGGCGCTGCTTGCGCTGCTGAAGCGCCTTTTCCAAACATCTTATCGAATATCCCCATTGTTTCTCCTCCAAAATAAAGTAGCGCGGCTAGACTAGCTTATTTGCTGATACACTGTCTAGTGCAGTTGAGAAATTTCGGCCTGCAGGCTCACGATGTGACCGTCTCGCATGCATCTTATCCTTCATGTTCAGCTCATGAGTTCTGCTGACCATTTTGCCTGCGTTGCCTTGTACTGTTGCAATCTCCATCCCCCGTCGCACCATCATATCCCCTCGCAGGAGTACACACGCAGAGCAAGCACTGTGCCGCCACTGCCGCTCTTAGAGCAATTGACTGATTCAATAGAAGTTGACCTGCCAACGTGGTTGTTGCACAGTACGTGTTCGAGGCTCTGATGGCACAGAAAATATGTTCCATCAGTGTCCCACCTGTGTCTCATGGATACACAAGCACCGTCTGACTGCGGTGGTTCAATCTGATTATCATGGTCCAGGAGGTTCCAAGAACAAGATGTTCAAAAGGTAGAACGCCGATGAGGCAGATCGGACAGATCGAGATCCAGACAAACCGCTCATCTGCCAACATCGGTCACTGAGAGCAATTTTCAATTGCATTTGGCCTGGAGGCCCTTACATCTTGCGGGCTGATGACGGCCGCTGTCAGGGTAAACTCGTTCACAAACCGCTCTAGCAGCAGCCGCGTTCGCTTGATGCCGTTTCACTGAGAAGAGGCTTCCGGTTTGAAGCCCATTGAAGGATCGAGTATGAGTTCGAGCTTCAGGCTGCTGTTTCACTGAGAAGAGGCTTCCGGTTTGATGTCCAGACTGGCCAGCTTGCGGTAGAACGTTGACCGGCCGATGCCCAGCATCCGCGCGGCAGTTGTTCGATTGCCGCCCGCCCGCTTGAGCGCAGCCAGCAGCCGCTGTTTTTCATCTTGTGGCAGCTCCTCAGGGGGGCGCGCGCTTCGGATTTCGGCTGGCAAGTCTTCAGCTTGAATGATCGAACCGCGGCAGCGAATGACAGCATACTCGATGGCGCTTTTCAGCTCACGCACGTTGCCCGGCCACTCATACTCCATCAGCATGAGCATAGCATCCTGACTGACGCCGGTAACGGCCTTGCCGCTGACAGCGCGACAGCGACTGAGAAATGATTCGATCAGCAACCGGATGTCTTCCCGGCGATGACGCAATGGTGGCAGTTGAATCCGGCCAACGCGAATACGGTAGAGCAGGTCAGCGCGGAATCGCCCGGCCTCGACCTCCTGCGCCAGATTACGATGTGTTGCGACGATCACACGGACATCCACTTTGCGTGGCATGGATTCACCCAGCCGTGTGATCTCTTTTTCCTGTAGCACGCGCAGCAGGTTGGTCTGAACGCTGAGCGGCATGTCGCCGATCTCGTCGAGAAAGATCGTGCCGCCGTTGGCTGCCTCAAAAAATCCTTTATGGTCTGTGACGGCGCCGGTGAACGCGCCACGCCGATGCCCGAACAGTTGACTGGTCAAAATGGATTCGGTCAGCCCGCCGCAGTTGACGGCGATGAACGGTTGGTCCTTGCGCTGGCTGATTTGATGAATCGCCCGCGCGACCAGCTCTTTGCCTGTGCCTGTTTCGCCCTCAATCAGCACGGTCCAGTCCACCTCTGCGACCTCGCGGATATGCTGATAGACTTGTTGCATCGCCGGGCTTACGCCAACCAATCCATGAAAGACAGCCTTTTCGTCCAACAGTTGACGCAGGTCATGAAGCTCGGTCACATCATAGAAGAAAAAGATGGCGCGCCGCCGATCACGTGGGTCGTCTTGAACTTCGACTTCCATCCAGCGTTGGTGACCCTCGTTGGTGGAGAAGGTCACCAGCACTTTGCTGCGCTGTTGTTGCGGGCGCTGCATCATGGCATGGATTTGACGTCGCTCATTCGCCTCAAATGGAAACGCTTCTTGCCAGGGCATGCCCAACGCTTCATCGGCACAGAGGCCCATTACGTCACGACACGTTTGACTCAAAAACATCACGCGCCCATGCTCGTCGGTAATCGCTGTGCCCAGTCGCAGTTGATTGAGGATGGAGATCAAATCATCGTGACTTTTTCTGACCTGTTCGTAACTTTGCTCGAGCTTGGTCTTGGAGAGGCTGACTTCCCGAGCCGATTGTAAAATGGCATGTTTCTCTTCAAACGCCTGTGTGACTTGTTCGAGTAAAAGCAACTTTCTCGAACCGGCGCGGATGGCAATCGCTTGCAAGTAGCGTTCGCACCCGCTCGGATCGGCTTCCTGCCAGGGGCCGGATTTCAACCAGCCCTCTTGGTTGTCATGCCACCATGCCTCGGCATCGATGAGGAAGTTGTCGAGGAAATCAAAAGCATGCGCGGGTTGGAAGTCCGTTTGCCCGGTCGCCGCCTGTGGATAAATCCCGCAGAACCACTCAGGGGTCGGACTGAGAATATGAAATGCTCCATTGGGTTGCCGCTCCAGAACAACGATATCCAAAGCGGCCATCAAATCATTCAAGATCAATTCGTGCATGATGAGGCTCTCACAGCATCGCTCGCCTGAGCGTCAGGAACGCTTCCTCCGCTCGTGCATGATAGTTCTTACGAGAGCATCGCTCGCGTGAGCGTCAGGAACGCTTCCTCCACCCCGAGACCCGTTTTGGCGCTGGTGCGCATGACAGTCCAGCCGCGCGCCACCAGCGGGTCCGTATCGGTCGGGGTCAGCTCCCATTGAGCAGTCAAATCCGACTTATTCAACACCACAACGAAAGGGATTTGATGGATCAAATTCTCCACCATGGCCTGCAACTGAAGCGCATCGTTCAACGTGGTTCGGCGTGTGCCATCAACCACCAACAAATAGCCGGCCGCGCCGCGCAAATAAGAGGAGCGCAGTTGCTGAAATTGATCTTCCCCATGCAAATCCCACAAGACCAGGTTGACCAGTTGACCTTCAAGTGAGACTGCCTTCTTGTCAATCTTGACGCCGACAGTTGTCAGGTATTTTTCTGAAAACATGCTCGTGACGAAGCGCCTCACCAGACTCGTTTTGCCGACAGCCGATGTGCCCAACATGCAAATTTTTTTTCGGATCACAGTTTTCGGATCACCTCCTACTCACATCGCGAAGGCTGATCGTGAACGAGACCCGACGATTCACGGCCTTGTCTGATTCTGTCTTTTCCGGTTGCAACGGTTCACGCGCGCCGAGGCCACGCGCCGTGAGCGCGCTGGCCTTGACACCTTGAGCGATTAACCATGAGCGCACTTTCTCAGCGCGTTGTTGACTGAGCCGGAGATTCGCTTCATCTGATCCGCTGGCATCCGTATGACCGCTCACCGTGACCTCAACCGCGTGTTCGATGGCAGCAGCCGCTTGATCGAGTTGGCGAAGCGCAGCGGCCAGCTCGTTCAGCATGCGCTCTTGGCCGGGCGACAGCGTTGTTGTGCCGCCAGCAAACCGGATCGTCTGCGATTGCAATGCCTCAATTTTGGATTCTAGCGCCTGTTTATCCAGGTCAATCAGTTGTTCTTCACGCCAAGCTGTAATGCCGGCAACAGCCCAGGCCAGCCGTCGCGCGTCAACGATCCAACGATGTGGCGCCGCGCCGACGGCAACCAATGCGCTATTCTGAACGCGCAGCGACACGCCCGGCGGCGGTTGCAACAGCTTCTCGGCTCGCTGACGGATGAACGTCGGTTCTAACGCTTGATACGGTTCCCATTGACCGACGACGCGGTCGGGATCGAGCTTGCTTTCTCGCAGCAACGCCTGCGGATCAGCAGCCAGCGGGTCGCGCAAGCCAGCGACAACGAATCGGCCGCTCTGCTTGAACGCGTTTGTGACGACAATGCCCGGTTCGGCGCGAAGCCGTTCAAGGTAATCATGCCAGCGCCAGTTATCACGGAGCGTCCACCATCCCCATACACCCAGCGCCACCACCAGCAACGCGATCAAGCCGACCAGCGCAGGCGAGAGTTTCTTCGTCGTGGGTTGATATTGCGTTTGAAGACACGCTTGCAGATAAGGCCGCGTGGCTTCAAACGGTGCGTCATCACCGGCGAAGGCTTCCAGCGCCGCGCGTTGCGTTAGATGAATGCGCTCCAGTGCGTCACGAAACACCGCGCGCAGTTCAACCGGTGCGTGCCCGCGAATCACGCCAGCCAGTAGGGCGTGGGGCCCTTGCTCGATCCACACGGTGAGTTCACCAACCTGCAATGTTTCCAGCTCATCATGCGTGCCCAGCGTGAATGAGTCGCGCACGAAATCTTGAATCGCCGTGAGCATGCCGGAAATCATATCGGCATCTCTTGGCGCGGCGGTCTCGGCGGCCACGTGTTGCAGCAGCAACCCGGTTCGTTTGTGAATCAAGAATACCTGCTCAACCCGATAGAGCAGGCTGTGAAGCATGATCACTTCAGCCAGCGGCTTGCCTGTGCGACGCGCTTCCAGTCGCCACTGAATGCTTTGCCAGGAGAGGCTCCGTTCAAGCACTTGATTGAATGATTCCAGCGCCTCGCGCAATGCCGTGGTGACCGCCTTCCGGATCGCCGGTCCGATCACCGGAAAGATCGCGTCGGTGATCGGCTGTGGATCACGTTTGACGGAGATGGTCAGCGCCTGTTGCACGGTGGGCAGTAGCGCTTCAGTCAGTTGTTGGTCTTTGCGCGTGCGCAGCACAATGGCATCAGGCAGGACTTCGCTGATACCTTCAGCGTGGCGCAGATGGTCTACCCGCTCGCGCAGTTGCACAAGCTCAGTTTGCTCCGGCCCAATGAGCAGATGGCGGAGCTCGTCCAGTTCACGGTCATCAGCATGGCGATCGAATGAAACGTCCACAGACACATTCGTCGCAGATGTATCAGGCATTGCCTAACTCCTCGGAGCCGGGCAGCGTGAATTCGTTGTTCAATCGCATGGCGACTTCCGTAAGCAAGTTGGCAAGCGCCGTGCGAGCTACCTTCTCATTGCGGAGTTCGTGGACAGCCCGTTCCAACGTGGCCGATAGGTCTTCATGCCGGCGTTGTATGTCATCGTTCAGGACCCGCACCTGGTCGAGCCATTGTTGACGCAGCTCGCGATGCTTTCTGTTCATTTCATCGTCCAACTGAGTCGCTCGCCGTTCCATAGCGCCGGCCAGCTCGTGCAGTTGTCGCGCCAGTTCATTGCTGGAGGCTGTTCGCTCGTCGCGTTCGCTCATCAACCGGTGCGTGAGCGATTCGATTTCGCCGCGAAAATAATCGGCGAGCGCATCAAACCGTTTGCGAATGTCCTCGCGCAGGTCAGCCGCTTCGCGTGACAGACGTTCTTCCAAACGCGTGAACCGCTTCTCATATTCGCGCGCCTGCGCGCCGAATAGAATATCGCGAACTTTATCGAGACTCCCACTGCCGTGAGCTTCCCCTGTAGTAGCTTGATTCGTGCTTTCCATCGCTCCGGTTAGTTCTGACATAAGCTCCTCTCCCTGTTGGGTCATGTTTGTTGCCTATCGGTAACTCATCCCACCACTGTTGCTCCATAATCATATCTCCAGTTCAGTCACCGACTGGCGGCCATTTTAGTGTCAATGAACCGGGAGCGTCAATGCAAACATGCACCGACAAAGCACTGACTGGTCAGCAGGCAACTACCTCTTGGGCCCTCGCCGTCCGTCGTGGCTGTATAGGCAAAATCCTACCGCTAATTAAGCACTCTTACGGATTTTTTCGAGCAGCGCTTTTTGCGATGATAGAGTGGGCTGATATGTGGAAACCTGGCGCCCACACTGCCATGGTCAACTTGACGTTGCGAGGCACGGCGCTCTACACGCGCGACCCGCTGCCTGCCGGCATGCTCCGTCAGTTGGCCGTTTGGGCCTCAAAGCTCGGCTCCATCGTCATCAACGGGCAGAGCCTCACGGCTGAGCAGTTAAATCAATTGGCGCTGCAAAGCGAGCAGTCCGGCCAGCCGATCTCGTTTCGAGAATTTCCCGAACCAACACGCCCGCGCCGTCACAAGCATTGACAGGCCGCCAACCCGATGGCGCTTACGCTGCGCATACCCTCTCTGCTACTATAGGCTGGTTCATTGTAGGGAGGAACAAATATGAAAAGACCGATGGTTATCGCTCTGCTTGTTTTTGTAATGATGGTTGGTTATGGATTCGGTGTTCGCAGTCGTCAGACAGTCGCTCGCTCAGACAACCAATGGCGAATCAATGTTGCTCGCAGCGTGCCGTTAGAAAGGGCAGCCATTGTCAGCTCAACCGCTCAGTTCGGGGGCGAGGCGGTGTTCAGCAAAATCTTTCCGCAAGGCCGGCGTGTGCGCGCCAATCAGTCGGCGTTCTCACCGGTCGTGGATGTCAGGGGCATGTCGCGGGTGATTCTCCGTTTGGAAGCGTCGGCCAACAATCGCGGCGACCTCGGCGTGATCGTGCGTTTCGGTCCAATGTCCGATGATACGCTGACCATTTTCAGTGACGATCAACTGGGCGTCCTCAGTCCAGGTGTAGGCGTGGATATAGAATTGCCTGTGCGCGGCCCGATGATGCAAGTCGAACTGCTCAATCCGGGCAGCGATGACTTGTTACTTAGCTCAGGCGCGACCCTATACGCCGTCCCTTAAAGCAGACAGAGAACAAGAGACGATTATCAGAGAGCCTCACTGACGCATCAGACGTCAGGAGCACTGAGCTGCGACTCATGAGCCGAGGCCGTGCAGCAGTGGCTAGTCTCTCCTGTTCAGCGTCTTGTATACTCATGCTGCCATGAACCTGCACACATTACGCCGTGACGCGCTGGCTATTTTTCATGCGGGATTGCAGGCTGTGGATGCTATTGCCGCTATCCGGCGCCATGTCTCTTATCGAGACCAAAAGCTCAACATTGACGGGCGCACGTATGATCTTTCGCGTCGAGGCCACGTGTATGTGGTGGGAGCCGGCAAAGCATCAGCCGCCATGGCGCAGGCCATTGAAGAGATCGTCGGCGAGGACAAACTGAAGGCGGGATTAGTCAGCGTCAAGTACGGGCACGCTGGCGCATCGCTCAGAGTTATTCAAGCTCGCGAAGCGGGACATCCTGTGCCGGATGAGGCCGGATTGAACAATAGCAAGCAGATCATCGAACTGCTGCGGCAAACAACGCGAGATGATCTGGTGATCTGTCTGTTGTCGGGCGGCGGGTCGGCGCTGTTGCCGTGCCCGACGCAAGGCGTGACGTTAGCCGATAAACAACGGGTGACGCAATTATTGCTACAGTGCGGCGCAACGATTCACGAGATCAACGCCGTGCGCAAACATCTGTCGCAACTGAAGGGCGGGCGATTGGCGCGGCTGGCTGCTCCTTCACGAGTCGTTTCGTTGATTCTATCGGATGTCGTCGGCGATGACGTGAGCAGTATTGCTTCTGGTCCAACTGCGCCTGACGATACGACGTTTGCCGACTGTTTGCGCATTCTGGACAAGTATCAATTAAGAGATCAGATTCCGTCCGCGGTGCTAAAGGTATTGCAGCGCGGCGCGCGCGGCCAAATAGAGGAAACGCCCAAATCGAACGATCCATTATTCCGAGGGCAGCGGCGGCCACAGAATCTTATCATTGGCAGCAATATCCTCGCTGTTGAAGCTGCAAAGCGCAAAGCTGAGGCCGCTGGGTATCGCTGCCTTGTTTTGTCAACGCTGGTTGAAGGCGAGACAAGGGAGGTGGCTCGCGTTCATGCTGCTATAGCCAAAGAAATTTGCCGGAGCGGGAATCCGATTCCCCGACCAGCCTGTATCATTTCCGGCGGCGAGACAACAGTCACCATTCGTGGCCGAGGGCTTGGCGGGCGCAATCAAGAATTTGCGCTAGCCGCGGCCATTGATATTGATGGATGGAAAAACGTCGTTATATTGAGCGGCGGTACTGACGGCAGCGATGGTCCGACTGATGCCGCCGGCGCCATCGCCGATGGAACAACTGTGCAGCGTGCCCGGCTCAAGGGTCTCGACCCGCAGCGATTCTTGCGCGACAATGACTCCTATCACTTTTTCCGAGCGCTCGGAGATTTGCTGATCACCGGGCCAACATTGACCAATGTGATGGATTTGCGATTGATTTTAGTCGGTTAATCGTGGATCGTGATCTGTGGATTGTGGATCGCGGTTTGTGGTTCGTGGATGGAGCATTGAATGCGACATGCGGGTCACGGATGACGGACCACGAATCACGGATGACGGACCACGAATCACGGACTCCGAATCACGAATTATGGCAAGAACGAAGATTGTTTGCACAATTGGCCCAGCCTCGCGCACACCGGAAAGTCTGGAGCAGTTAATCCGCGCCGGCATGAATGTGGCGCGATTGAATTTCTCGCATGGGACACACGCTGAGCATCGCGAAGTGATCGCCACCATTCGGCGCGTGGCTGCTCAACTGGATCGTCCTGTCGCGATTTTACAAGACCTGGCCGGCCCGAAGATCAGGATCGGGGATATAGAAGACGGCTCGGTCATGTTAGAGCCCGGCGCGTTGTTTACGCTCACCACGCGTCCGGTCGCTGGCAATCAGCAGCAAGTCTCCATCTCCTATGCCGGCCTGCCTGAGGATGTTCAACCCGGCGACACGCTGCTGCTCAGTGACGGCTCGCTAGAATTGGAAGTCGTCTCCACCACTGAGGAAGAGATTCAGTGTCGGGTCATTGTTGGTGGGTTACTGAGTTCGCGCAAAGGCATCAATCTGCCGGCGCGCTCTATCAAAGCGCCGAGTTTGACGGATAAAGATCGTGCCGATCTCGTGTTCGGTATCGAGCAGGATGTTGATTATGTGGCGCTCTCGTTTGTGCGCACGGCGGCGGATGTCGAGCAGGCCAAGCAATTCATGCGCGAGTGCGGCCACATGATCCCGTTGATTGCCAAGGTCGAAAAGCATGAAGCGCTGTTGAACATTGATGAGATCGTTCAAGCGGCTGACGGCTTGATGGTGGCGCGCGGCGATTTGGGCGTCGAAACGCCACTGGAAAAAGTGCCGCGTGTACAAAAGCGGCTGATTGAAAAAGCCAATCGCGCCGGCAAGCCGGTCATCACGGCGACGCAGATGCTGCGCTCGATGGTAGACAGTCCGCGCCCAACGCGCGCGGAAGTCACCGATGTTGCTAATGCGATCCTGGACGGCACCGATGCCGTGATGTTGTCAGAAGAGACAGCCGTGGGAAAATATGCGACCGAAGCGGTCGTTGTGATGAGGCGCATTGCTGAGGATATTGAGGCGGCCTTTCCGTTCACCAATTGGATGCAACGATTCGACCGTGAAGGCGATCCACCGCTGCCCGAAGCGGTGGGGTATGCCGCGTGTAACCTGGCAGAACGTATTCGCGCTGCTGCGATCATCACGTTCACGCAATCTGGTAGCACGGCGCAACTGGTGGCCAAGTATCGCCCCGGGCGTGTCATTCTAGCGCCAACGCCGCTGGAAAAAACCTATCGGCGACTCGCGCTCGTCTGGGGAGTGACACCGATCCTGAGCGAGGAGATGAGAAACACAGATGAGATGATTGATAAAGCATTCGCGGCGGCGTTGAAATCAGGTCTCGTACAGCCAGGTCAGCGCGTTGTCATTACGGCCGGTGTGCCGGTGGGTGTGTCAGGGACGACCAATTTAATCAAAGCAGAGGTGCTAAAACAAACTACTGTGGCCAATGATGAATGATGAATCGAGTGACATATCTTTATGTGGTATGCACCGTTCACCATTCATCATGGCCTATGAATGTGGGGTTTTAGTTGCCGATCCGGACAAGTTCAAAGTAGCCCAAATTGCCGGCCACGGTCGGCTCGATCTGAACGCCTCGAAGCCGAGTAGCCACTGAGCCAGTGGACTCCACGACAACCAACGAATAGTTTCGAGTCAGCGTTCCAATCGGCGGCGGAGCTTGAGCAACGGCGCTGGTGCTTCCCGTGCCATTCGCGTTGAGCGTGTATGAACCGCCGGTCACCTGAACCGGGATGACCGTTCGTCCGGTTTGACCAGGCGCAACGGCCGATCGCGGAATGTGCAGTTCCAATGCCCCACCTGTGATGTTGCCGTTGCCATCGAATGTCACCACACCGATGGTGGCTTCTGTGGTGCTGCCGCCTGCCGTCATAAATACATAGGAGCCCGCCAAGCGAAGGCCTTGCGCAGACGTGTTGTTAAGTCCCGTGAACAAGATGGCCGCGCCGATCAGCGCGACTGTGAACGCAGCAAGAGCTATTGATTTGCGATTGAACATAGTCTTTGTGTCCTCCATAACAAGATTTTGTTGATCTGCTTCATGACAATTTAGGGGGCATACAGCCGATCCCCCTCCATGTTGGCTTGCCCGATTGGTAACAAGCGCACATTGAAAATCCGTCCTTCACGTGTTTGTGCTGAACTTACCGGGCCGCGCGATTATAGCATAGGGTCTCGCGTAAGCAAAAGAAAAATTTCTTGCGTCAGCGGCGCCGTGAAAAAGCAGCTCACTCGCTCAGTGAGCGTGACCAACCAGAAAAAATTTCTTGCCTCAGCAAAACGGTTCTGTCCGCTGACGCCTGATCCGCGCTCTGTGCGCGCAACTCCCCGCGGTCAATGGCATTGATTGAAGGATGGCACATGGATGACGCCGATGATGCGGATCAATGCGAATCAATCAAGGATTGGCGAATATCCGCTCCATCGGTGTTATTCGCGTTCCATTCGTTGGGGAGTTACCGCTTTTGAGGTTGACTTCTGTGAATTGGATAGTACAGAATCTGCCCCGTTAAAAACCAAATTTTCCAGGGTAAGATGGAGAGACACAAATGTCATGAAGCGCTTTTTAAGGGAGGGGAAACGATGAAAAACCATGTCTTCCTAATCGTCGTTCTACTGGTTTCTGCTTCGTCGGCGTGGGCTCAGGCAACAGCCACGTCGGCTGAACTGAGAGGGACGGTGACCGACCCGAATGGAGCTGTTGTGCCGGGCGCGGTTGTGACCGTCACCAATGCCGAACGGGCACTTTCGAAAACAGGCGTCGCCGATGACAAAGGCGAATACCGCATCTTGCTGCTACCGCCGGGCCAGTATGAAGTCAAAGCGGAAGCCCAGGGGTTCAGCACCAAGGTCAGCCGCGACGTGCAACTGACTGTAGGCCAAATTGCCACTCTCGATTTTCAATTGGAAGTCGGTGTGGCAACAGAAATCGTCGAGATTACGGCCTTGCCTCAGTTGGTTGAGACCGAGCGCACGCAGCAAGCTAACACCATTGAGGAGCGATACGTGCAGGAATTGCCGATCAATCGGCGCGACTATCTGTCGTTCACGTTGCTGGCGCCCGGCATCGTTGATTCTGACGCAATGGCCGACAACACGGATTTCCGCGTCGCTCAGACGCCGCAAAGTGGCATCTCGTTTTACGGCAGCAATGGCCGTGGCAACAACATCATGGTGGACGGCGGCGAAGCCAACGACGATGCCGGCGGTGTGCGCCCGACAGTCAGTCAGGAAGCAGTTCAAGAGTTTCAAATCAATCGCAGCAACTACACAGCGGAATTTGGCGGCGCTAGCGGCGGCGTTATCAACATCGTCACCAAATCGGGAACCAATGAGTTTCGCGGCACATTGTTTGGTTTCTTCCGACATGACGCGCTTGATGCTGCTGATCCGTTTGCCATTGATTTGATCAATGATCGTCCCACGCGCATCAAGCCGCCCTCCAATCGTCAGCAATATGGTGGCTCGTTGGGATTCCCCTTTAAGAAAGACCGCACCTTCTTCTTCGGCGCGATTGAAAAGCTCAACCGCGACGAATCCACGGCCGTGCCGGTGCTGACTGACTTCGCCATCTTTCGGCCAACAGCGGCTCAGGAAGCGATCTTGCGCACGTTACCACCCGCCCGCGCAGCGGCGTTGCGCCAACAATTAACCATTACTGACCCGGCTGTCATCAATCTGTTTCGGCGCAATAGCGGCGTATTCCCGTTCACCGCGAACAACCTCTTGTGGAATGTGCGCCTCGATCACAGCTTCAACGAGCGTAATCAACTCGTCTTTCGCTATAACTTCGCCAACAATTTTGATCAGAACCAAAACTTGAACGCGCTGGTGGGATTCTCTCGTGGCAATTCGCTGGATCAATTCGACAGCAACGCCATCCTTGGATGGACCCACACATTCAGTCCGGTGTTGGTCAATGAGGTGCGCGGCCAGTGGAACTACGACCGGCTTGACGTTGTCCCCAATGATCCGGTCGGACCGGAGTTGAACATCGGCGGCTTTGGGTTCTTTAACAGGGACATCTTCCTGCCCAGCTTCAGCACGCAACGACGGTACGAATTCGCCGATAACCTCAGTTATTCGCGTGGCAAACACACGATGAAGTTTGGCGGCGCGCTGTTACTTCGCGGCAACAACACCGAATCGCACACGTTCTTTGGTGGGCGCTTCCAGTTCGGTCCACTGCCTGGCTTCTTCGTAGATGGCGCGTTGGCTGCTACGACGATCACGCCGCTGCAGGCATTCAACCTGGGGTTGCCGCAGTTTTATCAACAAGGCTTCGGCGACCCGACCGTGAAGGCGACCCTTCCGTTTTACGCCATCTACGCGCAGGATAGTTGGAAAATCCGACGCAATCTGACGCTGAATTACGGCGTTCGGTATGAACTGGACGACCGCAAGGACCCATTGCCAACTGATACGAACAACGTTGCGCCGCGTCTGGGACTGGCCTGGGACCCCTTTGGCGATGGAAAGACAACGATTCGCGCTGGCTACGGCATTTTCTACTCGCCGATTTACTTCCAGATTGATTACGTCGTCAATGCGTTGAATGCGCTTGGGCCGGACAACTACCGCCAGATTGCGCAAATTTTCGTGCCATTGACCGGTGCGCCTGGGCTGATCAATCCGATCACCGAGCAGCCGCTCTCTTCGGCCGACATTTTCAATACGCTGCGCGCGCAAGGTGTAATCGGTATACCGGTTCCCCGCCGTACCATCTCGCCGGCGGACCTCACGCAGTTTGGTATCAACATCACGCAACGGGGTCCGATCCCACCGCTGACGGTGTTGTTCAGCAATTCCGACGATTATGCTAACGCCTATTCTCAGCAAGCCAGCCTGGGCATCGAACGGCAACTGTCCACGAACTGGGGATTCGGCCTCAGCTACGTCTTCTCGCGCACGGCCAAAGTCACACGCGCCCGCGATAAGAATTTGTCAACGGCGACGCCCATTGGGCCGCTTGGCATTCGTCAATGGAACGGCCCGCAGTGCGTGCCCAATGGCCCGATCCATTGCTTCATCAATCGTCTCCTGTTGCAGGATAATGTGTATGAATCCACAGGCAACGCATTCTATCACGGGTTCATCGCCGAGCTGACCAAGCGCTATAGCAATTACTTCAGTCTCTCGGCGAATTACACGTTCTCCAAGGCCATTGACGAGGTGACGGATTTCAACAGCGACTTCCAACCGATGGATCAGGCCAATCTGCGCGCTGAACGCGCTCTGTCGGCGTTCCATCAGAAACACAAGTTCGTCGTCTATGCGGCGCTGGAAAGCCCGTGGCAAAACTGGTTCATGCGCGGGTTCGTGCTGACGCCGATTTATCGTTACAACTCAGGCCGTCCATTCAATCTGTTGACCGGCGAAGATACCAACGGCGACCGTCACTCAACGACAGACCGTCCGCCGTTTGCCGGTCGCAATACGGGTCGTGGTCCAAACTTCTGGGCGGTAGACCTGCGGTTGACCAAGAAGATCGGGTTGTGGTCGGAGCGCCGTTCAGTGGATGTGATGTTTGAAGCCTTCAATCTCTTCAATCGAGTGAATTATGCCAGCATCAACAACACGGTCGGTCGTATTCCTCCACCGTTTGACTTGAAAGGCCGAAGTGACCGGAGTCCGTCGGAGCCGCTGGGCTTCACCTCGGTCTTTGATCCGCGTCGTATCCAGTTGGGCTTCCGGCTGAACTTCTAGCACGAGGCATCGCATCTTACTACAGCCTCGCGCGCAAGGTGACATGAGCCAGGAGCAGGTCAGCGCCGAATGCAGAGCTGGCGCGCTGCCTGCTCCTGCTGCGTATCGCTCCGCTGCCAGCGGTGAGTCAGCCCACTCACTGTGTGAAACTTTCTCTATCCCCGGACGTGCTAGGTGGGGAGCACCGCGCTCAAGTGTCATGAGCATGGCGGCGCTCAAACCCCGCGTGAAGGAGGAAGTGATGCGTAACTGCAAGGTCAGCTCAATCATCATTGGCGCAACGCTCCTACTGATCGGGATCAGCGAAGCGAGCGTCGCTCAACAAACCACCTCGGTGAGCAAGTCGTCGCGCGCGACAGCGGACGAGAGCAACATTCAACAGTTGAATCAGACACTTCAGGAGTTGAATCGCCACGTTGGGAGTCTCACCAAGGAACTCCAACGCTTCAAAACCGATGTGGATGAAGTCGCCGTGCTGTGGCGCGTGCTGTTGATGGAACAACGTCAGGGACAACTGGAAGAACGTCTCGCCAGCGTGCAACGACAACTGTTCGATATCGCCAATCAACAACTGGCTATTCGTTCGCGTCTGGAGAACCTTGACAAAGAATTCATTCCAACCGCCAGCGCCTTCATCACGCAGGATCAGATCAAGCGACAAATTCGCCAACAGCTCGAACAGCAATTACAGCAACTGACCGGGCAGCAGCCAGTCCTGCTGGAACGAGAAAGGGAGTTGAAAGAGCAGCTCGGCCAGATGCGCAGTAAGCTGGAAGCCTTCAAACGAGAACTGGAAGCGATTGAACAGAAACGCGACCTTCAGAAGCAGAATGATGATGAGCCATAGGCGTTTCTAGCAACTGGTCTAGCAGTCGGTATTCATCGGCGCTGCCAATCCGAGGCTGCCGATGACTGAACACTCACCGAGGATCACTCACTGATGAGCAGCTTACAATTTTTAGGCGCAACGCAGACGGTCACTGGATCGAAATTCGTCGTGACCGTTGACAGCTTTCGCGTGATGATTGATTGTGGACTCTTTCAGGGCCTGAAAGAACTTCGCTTACGAAATTGGGAACCATTGCCTGTGGCTCCCCATTCACTGGATGCGGTCATTTTGACCCATGCGCATATTGACCACGCTGGTTATTTGCCCAGATTGGTCAGAGACGGATTTCGCGGCACGGTCTATTCGAGCGCCGGCACGTATGACCTGTGCCGATTGTTGTTGCCCGACTCCGCTGAGCTACAAGAAGAAGATGCCCGGCACGCCAACCAACAAGGATTTTCTAAACACAAACCGGCTCTGCCGCTCTACACGGTGAAAGACGCCAAAGCATCGCTCAAGCTGTTTCAGAAGGTCCGGTATCACGAGGTCATTCGGCTGACCAAATCGCTAGCGTTTCGCTTGAGTACATCCGGGCACATTCTCGGCTCAACGTTTGTTGAGCTGTTCATCACGAATCACCACAAGCAGGACACGAAGGTCGTGTTTAGTGGCGACATCGGACGCTATGATCGTCCGATTTTGAATGATCCAGCCGTGGTGCCCGAAGCCGATTATCTGCTGGTCGAATCCACCTATGGCGACCGCCAACATGATCCGCAAAACCCCCAAGACCAAATTGCCCAGATTGTCAATGACACCATTGGGCGTGGCGGAACGATTATTATTCCGGCCTTTGCGGTCGGTCGCGCGCAGGAGCTGCTCTATCATTTCATCCAGCTTGAAGAACAACGGCGCATTCCGCCGGTTCCTGTCTATATTGACAGCCCGATGGCCATTGAGGCGACTGCTCACTACATTTGTCATCCTGAAGACCACGACCATGAAATGAAAGAGACAATGGTCGCCAAACTGCAACAGGCCAAATCCCGCATTACGCTAGTGCGTGGCCAGGCGCAATCCCAATCGCTTGTTCGTGACCGCACGCCATGCGTCATTATCTCATCAAGCGGCATGGCGACAGGTGGGCGTGTGTTGCATCATCTGGCAGCGCGGCTGCCTGAGCCGCAGAATACTATTCTGTTTGTCGGCTATCAGGCTGCTGGAACGCGCGGGCGACTCTTGGCTGACGGCGCGCCAGAGATCAAGATTCATGGACAAATGATCCCGGTACGAGCAGAGGTGCAGGTCATCCATACGCTCTCAGCGCACGCTGACTATAGCGAAATCCTAAAGTGGCTAGGCGGCTTCCAACGTCCGCCCCGCATGACCTACATCGTCCACGGTGAACCCTCGGCCAGCCAAGCCCTCCAGCATCACATTGAACAAACCTTTGGCTGGCCTGTCCAGATTCCTCATTATCAACAAACAGTCCCGTTGGCAGAGTGAAGGGCCGGGTGATGAGCCTCATGAAAACCCTGCGAGCGCCAAGCGTTTTGCCTGCTGCTTTAGCGGTTATTGGAAAAGGCATCGTGGAGCGGGCGCTGCCAGGTTTTCATCTAACGTCGCGTCCCTAACGCGCGGGAGGGATGCCATGAATGGTGCTCGGGCGAACACAGCCAGACCATTGTCCAGTTGTGTCGAAGCTGAACACTGTGGGTCACTGACCGCAACGCGAAACCGTACACGAATTGCAACTATGCCATGTGCACGTTTCACAAGGGCCATTCTCACACCTGTAGCACTTGTCAATATATGACCAAGCGCAGCGTTGATTTTGGCAACTGTAGCAACCCACCCCGGGCGTTGTGAACCATTTCAGCCACTTCAATGCCAAGGTTTCGCTATTAGGGCTGTAGCCCGAGCCGTCTTCGAACCGCGCTTCGGCAATGGCCACAGCTACGTGGTAAGCGCCACTGAGATTCCCTGACGTGCTAAGGGAGGCAGCTTCGTTGGCAAAGGAGACGACCGAGTATTCGATGACCCCTGAAGCTTGAGGCGAGATCGCTATGGCAATACGGGGTGTACTCCCAGAACGTAGTACTTGATCGCCACCCTGTTCAGAGAAGATGTACCACGCCAATTTCACGGCAGTGATCTTCTGAGGTGAGAGGTTCTTCACTTTCACAGAGCTGATGCTCAAGCCTTGGTCGGCACGCAGGGTCACCGCTGCAACATTGACCGGTGACCCATCAGTCCAGACCGGATGTGCTCCAACGGTCCAATTCCCGCCTGGAAGCTGGATTGTGGCTCCTGCTGGGTTACCGCTTTCAGTTGAGGTTGAAAAGGATGGTGAAAGTAGTAAAGCCGTCGGTACTCCCGCATTAGTCCCCTTGGTAAGATACGAGTGGCCGGCTGAGTTGAGGACCAGGCGTGGCCCCACAGCAGTCTGAACGTTTGACTGTGGCCATGCCGCAAGCACTAGGACGCCGACAAGCATGAGATGATAATGACGGTTGGTCATAACTTTGCCTCCTATATCGAAATTATCGAAATGAACGCCTCCATTGTACCCGCTTCGCCATCCTCAGTCTCGGCATTTCGTCTTCATTTTTGCGGCATATCTATTAGACTTGAAGCATAGATTCAACCTCTGAGTTAAACCATTCAGCAGTCCTTGAACGAGTTTCAATAAGTGCTCCTCAATCGCCGATGAGTCAGGCATCATTTCTCCGCTCTTCGATCAAATAACTGAACGGTCAGCGAACCACCTTCCTCAGGCGCTGATTCTGATTTCTTCGCGCAAAATCTTATCCCAGCCATGATCGCGCTACAGCAGCTTTTTCACTACCACTTGCCACCTGATACCTTTGCGCCGATGCCGACTTGGCTAACGGTTCGCTTTCTGGGGTCGGTCAACACGGCTCGATTGCTTTAGTCAACATCGTTATTCATAAGCTATGAAGGGTGCTTTCAGCGTCTTGGGATCAGGGTTTCACCATCCGAGTTTACTCTGCCAGTCAGCATCATGACGAAGCTGGAGTATGATGGCCGATGACTGTGACTTTTTCTTTCAGCCTTTTGATACCGTCGCGGAGGGTGCGTTCAATGCTATGGCGCAACATGGGCCGCAATAGACGAGCCACCATCGTGCGCTTCGTGCTGAATTGGACAGACCAGCGCAGGCGAGTACCAGAACCACTCGGTTCCAACTGAATCTCGCCGATCATAGTCTTAATGGTTTTGGGCAAGCCGGAGACAGAGTAGACCAGTAGCTTGTTTGTTTCCTGATGCAGAACAGTGAGCAATCCTTTGGTGGATTTGGAATCAAAATCCCGAACGGCTGACCAAACACGTTCGGGCGGCGCGGCCACCAGCGTGACCAGCTCGATGCGGGACGTGACATTGGAGCGGGAGTGGCCGGTCGTTCTGTTTTGTACTGTGCTCACAGCAACGGTCATCTTCTCACCTTGCAGCAAAGAACTCAAGTCGAATTAGGCGATTTGCGGCTGTGAGGAACCGGATAAGCTGCCACGGCGCCGGCCCAGGAGCAATTTTCTCAATTTGAGACGCGCTTTGTGAAGTTGCGATTTCGAGGTTCCGGCGCTGATGTGGAGTTTCTCGGCGATTTCTTCGTGCTCATAGCCTTCAATATCGTGCAACACCAGCACGTTGCGATAGCCGGTGGGAAGCTGCGCGATAGCGCGTTCCAAAGCCATTCGATCAATCAGCGAGATTTCATTTCGCTGATCATGCGGATCAACTTCAGCCAGGCTTTGCAGCGAGTCATCTTCGACCGCCTCTTCCCGGTGTTTGCGCTGCTCGCGGCGCAGGTGCATGAGCACCGTGTTGACCGTCATGCGATAGAGCCATGTGGCCAGCGCAGCGTCTCCTTGGAACGTGCCGATTTTGCGGTGCAGTTGCACGAACACGTCTTGCGTGACGTCTTCAGCGTCGGTTGGGTTTCCCAGCATGCGCAAGCACAATGAATAGACCTTGCGCGAGTGGGTTCGATAGATCATTTCAAAAGCGGCCTCATCACCAGCGGCCGAGGCCTGAGCCAGAGCGAAATCGGACATAGGTAATGTGGCTTCAAGTGTCATAGTTGGCATCCTCTGTTTGAATGAAGTTTTCTGACCTGATTTTGCTGCGCCAGCCAGTAAGCTGACAACGAACGCGACCTCTTGTTCCGCAAGGAGTGAACATAACAGGGAGCTCCTGCCAGTAAACCTTCAGCGAGCGAGAATATGATGAAAGCAAACACCAAACTCATCCTGGCAGAAGATCGGCCCTGACCCAATGAAGCTGGGCATTGGACGATGGCTCGGCCACAAGCTCGTGTAGGTTTCATGTCGTGACGTGGACTGGGCAATGGTCGCTTCATGTTCTCTCCTCTTGTTTTGAGCCGTCATTCTTTTTGCAACCGGCGTGCCGTGAATGTTGAGCTTCGCCCAGTTGCCTCAGGTTCGACCTGTAACCGGCAGAAAACACGTCTTGTTGGCGTCATGATCCGTGCCTTCATGAGGTTGTTACTTTGTATTGCGCTTTGATTCATAGCGACACCCTAACAACGTTTTTCGTGTGTCTTGGTTCCGAAATCGTATTACGTGGCGCGTGGCCAGATTGGTTTTCTTGAGAGCCAGTTGGCCAGGCCTTGGCCGCATGAGCACAATGAGCAATGAAGCGACTCGGTCCTCATCATGATTCATGATGGGCGCGGTCCGAGTCGCAGATTGTTCCCGTCTGGTTGGTGCGTGGTTAGTCGTTGATCGCGGCCGTGAGAGCCTCGTGGAAGATGTTCACAGCGCAGTCTACTTGTTCGTGATCAATGATCAGGGGAGGGGAAAATCGAATGGTTGAAGCGCCAGCGCCGATGACAATCAACCCTCGCCGGAAACACTCTTGCACAATCCGGTCACGCAGCGCCTTGTCGGGCTCCAGCGTTTGACGATTTTTTACAAATTCTACGCCGATCATCAGACCTAATCCACGAACGTCGGCGATACGTTCATGAAATGAAACCGCAAGCGAGCGAAGCCGCTCAAGCAGATACTGACCAACGACCCGACAGTTTTCCATGATGCCTTCTTCGAGTAACTGAATTGTCGCGCGGGCAGCCGCCAATGCGACCGGATTGCCGCCGAACGTGGAGGCATGCGCGCCTTCGTGCCATGCCATCAGTTCGGCGCGGGCCACTGTTGCGCCGAGCGGCAACCCCGAAGCAATACCTTTGGCGATGGTGATGATGTCGGGAACGAAGTCGAAGTGCTCGCAGGCAAAGAAACGGCCGGTCCGTCCCATGCCCGATTGAACTTCGTCAGCAATGATCAGGATGCCATACTTCTGGCGCAGATCGTTCAATTGCTCAAAGAATTTCTTTGGCGGGACGATGTAGCCACCCTCACCCTGAATCGGTTCGACCACAATGGCGGCGACCTCTTCAGGCGGCACGGTGGTCTGAAATAACAGGTCTTCGACAACCCTCAGGCATTCGACCCGGCAGGTTTCCACGCGTTGTCCGTAGGCACAGCGCACGCAATGTGCATAAGGGATATGGGTGACGTCCAGCAGTTGGCGGCCAAAGCCACGACGTTGCGCTGTCTTGCTAGCCGTCAACGAGAGCGCGCCAAGCGTTCGACCATGAAAGGCGCCATGAAAGGCGATGAACTTATCACGTTTGGTTGCATAGCGGGCGACCTTCAACGCTGTCTCGATGGCTTCCGCGCCGGAATTGCCAAAGTGGACGCGTTTGGCAAACTCTCCGGGCGTGATCGTTGCAAGCGTTTCGGCGACTGTTGGGAGCAGATCGTAATAGTAATCGGCAGCGCCAATGTGGAGGAATTGAGCCGCTTGCTCACTGATCGCTTGAACGACTCTGGGATGTGAATGGCCTGTTGCGCAAACAGCGATGCCGGCGTTGAAATCGAGGAAGTAGTTGCCGTCCACATCTTCGATGATCGCGCCAGACCCTCGTTTGATGACAAGTGGGAACGGGCGGGTGTAAGACGGCGAGATCATGCGAGCGTCTCTTTGCAGGATGGCCTGAGCGTGGGGTCCGGGCAGTTGTGTTTGAATGCAAGGAAATTTCCTATCAGGTTGCATCGTTGTACCTCCCTCTAACAAGCATTAACGCAGCATTCAAGAAATGCTCAGTGGGTGAGCAAACAGAAGGGAACAGACAGAAGCGAGGTTAATCGGCAAAGAGATTTCGCCGCGCGAAGCGAGGTGTAGAACTTAAGCGGGACCGTTCCATCATGGAGATCACCAATTTCCGGTTGTGGCCGTTTCGAGCCGGCTCGGTCGCGGCTCCGGCTCGATCGGTCTGACTGGTTGGTTTATTCCTCGCGTTTCTCAGCGCCCCGACCGGCGATTTCTCCCAGGCTGGCCAATCGCCCGGAGTCATCATTGACCGTATAGGATGTTGGCTCGGCTTTTTCGACTGCCGCGCGGGTTGACAGGCCGATTCGCCGTTGGCTGGGATCAAGCTTGAGAATGCGGAAATCGTACTCCTGCCCGATCTGGACGACATCTTCAGGTTTCTCCACGCGCTCTTCGGACAGTTCCGAGATATGGCAGAGCCCTTCCACGCCGCTGCCTAAATCCACGAACACGCCGAAGTTCACCACCCGCGCAATTTTGCCTTTGACAATATCGCCCGGCCGGTGAGTCGCGAAAAAGACCTCCCATGGGTCCGGTTCAAGCTCTTTCATGGAAAGGCTCAGCTTGCGGTTGTTGTAGTCAATGTGTTGGATGACGACTTCCACCTCTTGTCCTTTTTTCAACACATCCGACGGGTGCTTAACTTTTTGGCGAGAGATGTCAGAGACGTGCACCAACCCTTCGATACCTTTTTCGACTTCAACAAACGCGCCAAAATCGGTCATGCCACGGACGATGCCTTTCAGGCGCGTGCCCGGCGAATGGGTTTCGGCAAAGAGTTTCCACGGGTCTGGTTCCAGTTGCCGCAAGCTGAAACTCAAGCGCCGTTCTTTGGCATCGGCGCCAATCACTTCCACCATCACTTGGTCGTCAACCTTGACATACTTGGAGGGATGTTTGAGCCGCTTATCCCAGCTCATCTCAGAGACGTGAATGAGTCCTTCGATGCCTTCCTCCAGTTCCACAAAGGCGCCGTAGTTGACGATGCGCGTGACTCTGCCAAGAATGCGCGAGCCGACGGGATAGCGTTCGCTGATCGTGTCCCAGGGGTCTGGCAAGAGCTGTTTGAGTCCCAAATTGATTCGTCCCGCCTCGCGATCGAGTTTGAGGATTTTCAATTGGAGGATGTCGCCGACCTTCACCAAGTCCTTGGCATGTTGCACGCGCTTCCAGGCCATATCGGTGATATGGAGCAAGCCGTCAACGCCGCCCAGATCAATGAAAGCGCCATAATCGGTCAGGCTCTTAACGCGGCCTTGTACGATGTAGCCTTCCTCCAGGCTGTTCATCACTTCATTGCGTTTGGCAGCTTGTTCTTCTTCCAACAGTGCGCGGCGGGAGATGACAATGTTGGCCTGCTTTCTATTCAGCTTAATGATCTTCGCCTCAATGTCTTTGCCTTGCCAGCTTTCCGGGTTGCGCACTTGATGCAGGTTCAGTTGGCTGGCCGGTAAGAACGCTTCCACACCGCCAAGGTTGACTTTGAACCCGCCCTTGACGCGCTCCACGATACGACCTTTGACAGGCGCTCCGCTTTCAGCCGCTTTTTCGATCTGTCCCCACATCTGTTTCTGCAGGGCTTCCTTGTAGGAGAGTCGAATGTAGCCATCTGGCGCGTCCAGCTCTTTGACCACAACCGGGATTTCCGAGCCGACGCTCACCTCTTGCATGCTTTCTTTGATCTCCGCAGCCGGAACAATACCCTCGGTTTTGAAGCCGACATCAACAAATGCGGCGTCATCTCTCAAGGCGATCAACCGACCAGTGATCATCTGACCAACCTTGATGCTCGAGGCCTGCTCCTCCATGGCCTCCAGCATGTCCCCAAACGTTTGATCTGAGAACGATGGTTCTGTTGTGGCCTCCGCTGAAGCGGACAGCTCATTGGTTGGCGTCTCTGCCACAGCCGCCGGGCTGGCGCCAACAGCTTCATTCGTGGACGCAGGACCGGAACCGGGCGGCGGCACTTCAGGACCTGCGCTTTGATTCAAATTATCTAGCGACATCCAAAACACCTCTTGCCTAAAAGATTCACAACGCTTTTGGCAGCGTCGTGCTACAAATCCTGTAGAGCTTGCGTTTATAAGTTCATGCTTTGAAAGGCTCAACTCTATACGTCGTGTCTGAAGTTGTCAAGCTCACTGCCGCCTGTGAACTTCTGGTTCAGTTTTCTTGCTTGCGGGCGCGAGTGATTCACAGGAATCGCCCATGTGTTATCACACGCCACGAAGGATGAAAATGGAGCACAGGCAGGAATACTTGTGCCACATTCTCACAGGATCGCCCATGTGTTATCACACGCCACGGAAAATACAATTCTTTCGTGAGGTTCGTGTGTTTCGTGGGCTATTTTCAGAGGAGCGGGGCACGCACAGCCCGAACTGCACAGCAACCATCACTCGGTCACGATGCGGTACCTACTGTTGATTGCGCCGGGCCGGCGCGGTGCAGGGAATTGAAGGGAAGCGTCGTCACCAATCCGAAACTAACAATGGCTAGGCCGAGCGTCGTTAACATGCCGATGATGGGTAGGGAAAAGATGATGGCAAAGGTCCCCATGCCATATAGCAGTGCGTTGATTGTAGAACGGTCGCGCCCGTGCCGGAATCGTTGCTGCACCCAGCGTCCAACTAACAAGTGCATGGCCAGGCTGCCGAAGAAATAGACGCCCAGTAGCACCAGCGAGGCGAACAACGTCAATGAAGCCGCTACTTCGACAGGCAATGTGCGAACCAACAGAAACAAGCCGACAACAAACAACATCGCGCTGAGCAAGCCAACGACACCGATGTTGACAGCTCGGTGTTTCAGCACATGGATGGCCCGATTCAGTTGTGTCGGCATGATAGCGATCAGCAGCAAGGCGATCAAGAAATAAAACAAAAGGCCGAGGATGCGCTGACCTACATAAAGCGCCGACAGTTGTGGCAGGAAGAGCCGCCGCCACGGCCGTTGAAAGGCATCGCGAAGGTAGTCGCCATACTCGCGGATGACGATTTTCTGCGCTTGTGGGTTGAGCGGCCTGGCCTCCGGCGTCTGGATGTAATCGCCGCCGACAACGATCACGTCGCCGCCAATGTATCCGCCGTTGCGTTGCGTGATCGAACCGCCAATGACCGTTGCGTCTCCATGCACGCGGCCTTCAATGGTGGCGTCGTTGCCCAGCACCAGCAGACTGCCATTGACCTGACCCAGCACATGCAGCGGTCGCCCCCGCACGACAATATCGGAAACGGTTTCATCGGCGCGCACAATCACCGGCTCAACAGCCGGTGATTGTGCGTAGACAGGGAGGGAATAGGACAGGAGACAAACAAGAACAATACTGCAACGTCGTCGGCAGCTCATGGTGTCTCAGGAGGGGCATCGAACTTCATGACCGTGCGCGCCAGCGCCAGACTCAATATGGCAGCCAACGTCAGCGCGAATAAGAGCCAGACCGGCATCTGGCCCGACAAGTCGTGCGCCATGCCAAGCGTGACAAACGAAAGACCCTTGAAAAATACCACCGCCATGTTCCAGACAACGGAGCCGATGGCTTCGATGCCGGTCAGCAGTTCCATCAGGTAGTTACTGACGACATCAAATCGTAGAAACGCGACCGCCATAAGCCCCAGTGTGACGGCGGCCCGCAACGCGCGGCGTCGTTCAGCTTGCTGTTGAAAGGTCGTTGTTAAGTCGCCGTAGGCACGGTTCAAGATAGCTTGCTCCAGCCAAGCCGGCGGTTCCTTTTCGGCAAGGACAGCGTCAAGTTCAGCCAGCAGCGTTTGGTATGCTCGCATGAGCTTGGCGCAGTGCGCGCAGTGCGAGAGGTGACGCTGCACCTGCTCGCGCTCAGCGCCATGCAACTGGCCGTCCACATACAGGTAGATGCTCTCAGTTGTGCAGTTCATTCGATTCCATCAATCCCCAGTTGAATGATTTTTTGGCGAATCGCTTCGCGAGCGCGGAACAACCGATTTTTCACTGTTCCCATCGGCAGCCCCGTGACCTGAGCGATTTCTTCATATTCCAGCTCGGCCACGTGGCGTAAGATGATGATCTGCCGGTACGGCACGGGCAATTGCGCGATCGCTTGTTCGATAAGCGCTCGTCGCTGATTGAAAATGGTCTGCTGCTCTGGCGAAGGTTCATGGGAGATGGCTTCCAACAAACCTTCGTGCGGCTCATCCTTCAGCGCGTCTAAGGAGAGCTCACCGTGCTGCCGGCGCAAATAGTCAATCGTGTGATTGGAGGCGATCTTGAACAGCCAGGTGGTGAATTTGTACCGCTCGTCGTACTTGTCGAGGGCGGTATAGACTTTGAGAAAAACTTCCTGCGTTAAGTCCAACGCTGTTTCGTAGTCGTTGACCATTCGATAAATGAACTTGGTCACCGGACGATGATAGCGATGGACGATCTGCTCAAACGACTGCTTTTCGCCGCCAACCGCGCGCGTCATCATCTGCTGATCGCTATACCTCATAGCGATGGACGCCACCGTACTCATACGCTCAGGCCGTTGGGTGGTACGCAAGAGGCCATGAAATGTTTCGCCTCGGCCGACCCTTCTTTCAAGCCTGGTAAACGATCTTGCCGGCGACAATCGTGGTTTTGACAGCCCCCGTGAGCGTCCAGCCGTGAAACGGCGAATTTCGGCTCTTTGATTTGAATCGGTTCCGATCAATCGTCACCGTGCGCTGTGGATCAATGATGGTGACATCAGCCACGCTGCCAACGCGGAGCGAGCCGCGATCAAGTCGGACAATCCGTGCCGGGTTGGTTGAGAGCAACTGGACAAGTCGAGCCAGCGAAATATGCCCCCGATGCACCAACCGATCCAGCGCCAAACTGACGGCTGTTTCCAAACCGATGATGCCAAAGGCTGCCTGATCAAATTCCAGCATTTTCTCATCGTCATGATGGGGAGCATGGTCAGTGGCGATAGCATCAACCGTGCCATCGGCCAGACCTTCGATAAGAGAGTCAACGTCACGTTGTGTGCGCAGGGGCGGCGACATCTTCATGTTGGTGTCATAGCCGACCACCGCTTCCTCGGTGAGTGTGAAGTGATGAGGTGTCACTTCGCAGGTGACGCTGAGTCCTTTCTGTTTGGCGCGGCGCACAAGCTCCAGCGAACCGGCTGTACTCAGGTGAGCGATATGGACGTGCGCGCCGGTTGCTTCGGCCAGCACAATGTCGCGTGCGACGTGAACCTCTTCGGCGGCAGCCGGCATGCCGCGCAGCCCTAACATGGTCGAATAAAATCCTTCATTCATGACGCCGCCGGCGGACAGATGGAGGTCCTGGCAATGGTCAATCACGGGAATGCCCAGTTGACAGGCGTATTCCATTGCTCGACGCATCACGTTGGCGTTCATCACCGGACGCCCGTCATCGCTGATGGCGACGGCGCCGGCGGCGACCATCTCGCCGATCTCGGCCAGCGACTCGCCATGGGATTGATGAGTAATCGCTCCCACAGGGAAGACATTCACGATCGCTTTTTCACGAGCCTGATCAATGATGTATCGCGTGATCGCCGCATGATCGTTGACCGGCGCTGTGTTTGGCATCGCGCATACGGAGGTGAACCCGCCAGCGGCAGCCGCTTGCGCGCCCGTTTCAATCGTCTCTTTGTACTCCTGCCCTGGCTCGCGCAAATGCACGTGAAGATCAATGAAGCCAGGCGCGACGATGCACCCACTGGCATCCAGGCATTCAGCTTCGGGACAGGAAATCCGTTTCTCAATTCGGGCGACGCGGCCATCTTCAATCAGAATGTCACAGTCGGATTCGACGGATTGACTCGGATCAATCAATCTTCCGTTTTGAATGAGCAGTTTCATGGGGTTTACAATGGGCATCAATCATAGGGTCGAACACAGTGAGGGTCAAGCCGGTGGTCAACTGACTGAGTGACGCATCTTGGCCGTGCGGCGTTCCAGTTGCTTGACGCTGATGAGCAAGCTTGCTACTCTAGCCAACTTGCAAGCGACACACGATGTGACACGGCAGAGAGCATGATCGAAGAAGAAGTATTAGGCAAAGCCTATGACGCGCGATTGATGCGCCGGCTGATCCGGTACCTGCGGCCCCATCGGTTGATTGTGTTGAGCGCCGTGTTGATTATCCTGGTGCAATCTGTTGTGGAGTTGGCCGGGCCTGCCCTGACGGTGGTTGCTGTTGATCTGTTCATCAAGCAGGAGCCGGCTGCGTCGCTCAGCCTTGTTTCGGCCACCGCTCAGCGCCTCATCGGTGGGCTGGGCATTGAGCTAAGTCGCGCCGAGGGAGTGAATCTGGCCGGGGCGCTCTACCTGGCGACGCTCATTCTGGGCTTTGTGCTTTATTACTGGCAGACGGTGCTGGTGCAGACGCTCGGCCAGCGCGTGATGTACGACCTGCGTGAGCAAATCTTCGGCCACTTGCAGCGGGTAGATGTTGCTTTCTACGATCGCAATCCGGTCGGACGCTTGATGACGCGGCTAACCAACGATGTGGATGCGCTGAATGAATTGTTCACGGCTGGTGTGGTAGCGGCCTTTCAAGATGTCTTTGCGTTGGTCGGCATTGTCGTGCTCATGTTCGTGTTGAATTGGAAACTGGCGCTGGTGGCGTTTGCTGTGATACCGATGTTGGTGGCAGTCACGGTCTGGTTCAAGATTCGGGCGCGTCAATCCTATCGCAAAGTGCGCGCGCGCATGGCTCGCATCAATGCCTTCCTGCAAGAACATCTGAGCGGCATGGCGACTGTTCAACTCTTCACGCGCGAGCGTCAAGCGATGGAACAATTCGATCGCATCAATGCCGATCATCGTCAGGCCAATATCGAATCCATTTTCTATTACGGCGTCTTCTTTCCGGCGATCGAATTGATCAGCGCCATCGGCATCGCGTTGATCATCTGGTATGGCGGCGGTCAGGTGATTCAACAGGAGCTGACGATCGGCGCGCTGATCGGCTTCATTCAACTCTCACAACGATTCTTCCGACCCATTAGCGATCTGAGCGAGAAATACAATATCCTCCAATCGGCGATGGCTTCGTCCGAGCGCATCTTCACGTTGCTCGACACGCCGGTCGCGGTGACCTCGCCACCCAATGGCTATCAACCGGCCACGGTGCGTGGTCATATCGAATTTCGCCATGTCTGGTTTGCCTATCAGGATGAAGATTGGGTTTTGCGTGATGTCTCGTTTGAAGTCAGGCCGGGCCAACGCCTGGCTATCGTCGGACACACCGGGGCCGGCAAAACAACTATCACCAATCTACTGCTGCGGTTTTATGATATTCAGCAAGGTCAGATTCTGCTGGATGGCGTGGATATTCGTCAGTGGGACCTGAGGACGCTGCGTCGCGCCTTCGCCATCGTGCTGCAGGATACCTTTCTGTTCACCGGCACGATTGAATCAAACATACGGCTTGGTCAAGAGCTACCGCGCGAGCGCGTGCAGCAGGCCGCGCGTGACGCGCGCGCGCATGAGTTCATCCGGCAACTGGACGGCGATTATCAGGCCGAAGTCAAAGAACGTGGCGCCACACTCTCCACTGGTCAGAAACAGTTAATCGCGTTTGCTCGCGCATTGGCCTTTGATCCAACCGTCTTGATTCTGGACGAAGCAACCGCCAACATTGATACGCAAACAGAGCTACTCATCCGCGATGCACTCGACCGATTGCTTGAAGGACGCACCAGCATCATCATTGCTCATCGCTTATCCACCATTCAGCATGCCGACCAGATTCTGGTGTTGCACAAGGGGCGCGTGCGCGAAATCGGCACGCACGAAGAGCTGCTCAGGCAGCGTGGCATTTACTATCGGCTTTATCAATTGCAGTACAAGGATCAAGAAATGCCTTTGGTAGGCGATTAGAAAACATAGAGAGCATGAGCAGGTGAGACAGATGAGTCCATGTTTGCATGATTACTTGGTGGGCGATTAGAAAAATAGACAGACATCGTGGCCTGACGATATAATCAGTTGGCCAAACGGACAGATTCTTATGGAACGACATCTCGTTGAGCAGATTCGCATTCACTACGATCTGTATGTGCCGCCGAACTATTCCAAGCGCCGCAAGTATCCATTGCTCATCGGCCTGCACGGCTATGGCGGCAACAAAGACGCCATGATGCGATTGATGCGTCGGATCAATGAGACGGATTGGTTGATCGCTTCTGTTCAGGGGCCTAATGCGTTCATTATTCCACCAGGCCATTACTCCAAAGACACGAAGACGGGCTTTGGCTGGGCTGCCCACTATAAACACGAAGAGGCGGTCGCGCTGCACCACGAGATCATTCTGGATTTAGTCGAGGATGTCAGCGCCGATTATTCGGTGGATAAGAAACGATTATTCCTGCTGGGCTTTTCCCAATCGGTCGCGCTCAATTACCGGTTCATCGGCACCTATCCGAATTACATTCGTGGCGTCATTGGTGTGTGTGGGGGCATTCCGGGCGATCATCAGCGGGTGAATTATCTGGTAGCCGACACAGAAGTGTTGCACATCGCCACTGATCAGGACGAATTTTACCCGTTGGACCGTGTCAAGACGTTTCTCCCCTGGCTAGAACAGCACGCGCTCTCAGCCGAGTTGAAAATCTATAAGGATAAACACACCTTCCCACGTCGCGCGCTCAGTTACATTCGCCGATGGATTCGTGAGCGAATCTGATGACGGCACGGGAGCAGGCCAACCCACAGCCACCTTCAAGGTGAAAGAGCCGACGTATAACCACGCCGGCAGGTTGAATTCAATGGCTGAAGAAAAACCTCAGTATCTGCACCATCGAGCGCGGCTCCGCCAGCGATTTGAAAAGACAGGCGCCGACGGCTTTCATGATTATGAGCTATTGGAATTATTGTTGACGTATGCCATACCGCGCAGGGATGTCAAACCTATCGCCAAGCGCCTCATCGAGCATTTTGGCAGCCTGGCCGGCGTGCTCGATGCGAGCCAACGAGAATTGCAACGCGTCGCTCAAATGGGACCTGCTTCAGCCGTCTTGATTCGGCTGGTCAAAGAGATGTGCGGCCAGTACCTCGCTCAGCGACTGGTCGCCTCCGATGTGCTGTCTTCACCTCGTGCTGTGACCGACTTCGCCCGCATGAAACTAGCCGGCTTGTCCCACGAAGCCTTCATGGTCATCTACTTGAACACGCAAAATGGCGTCATTCATTACGACGTGATTCATGAAGGGACGATTGATCATGCCGTCGTTTACCCCCGGCGTATCTTTGAAGCAGCTCTGAGCTGTCATGCCAGCGGACTCATCCTCGTTCATAATCATCCCAGTGGTCGAGTCCACCCTTCAGAAGAAGATAAGCGACTGACGCGCTCGTTAGCTGAGGCCGCGCGAGCCCTCGACATACGCATCTTGGATCATATCATCGTCGGCAAAGAGGGCTATTTTAGCTTTGCCGAGAACCATCTGCTGTCTGTAAGTTGAAAAATAAAGTGGGTTAGCCCGTTCCTCGCTGTGTCATCACCGGTGGCTGTTAGAGATAATAAACTTTTCTCGTTTACGATAATAAACCTTTTTGGCTTGTGCCGTATCTAAGAGCACGTGACGACGATTTTGAATTTCCTGGAGGCATCATGAAACGGATTCTTAGTTACTATTTTGCTGGACTGATGATCGTGACGGGGATATGGCCGGCTCAAGCCAGTCAAACCCGACCCTTTTTCGATGTGAGCCAATTTCGTGGCGCGCGATTTGTGCCCGGGCGCGTGCTGGTCAAGTATCGTGGCGAGGCAGCGGTTCGGCTGGTTCATTTGCCAGCCGGTGAGGACGTGATGGGTCGGTTGCAATCGCTCTCGTATGACGCGCGCGTCGAGTATGCCGAGCCGGATTTGATTTACACGATTGACAAAGTTTCTAATGATCCGCGGCAGGCTGAGCTGTGGGGCATGCGTGCGGTCCGCGCAACCGACGCATGGGAGATCACAACTGGAAGTCAAGATGTAGTCGTGGCCGTCACTGATACAGGGATTGACTACACTCATCCGGATTTGAGTGACAACATGTGGCGTAATCTTGGCGAGGTTCCCAACAACGGTCGGGACGATGATTTTAACGGTTATGTTGATGACTATTACGGTTGGAACGGTTACAGCAACAACGGTCATCCCCTTGACGACAATGATCACGGCACGCATGTAGCCGGCACCATCGGCGCAGTTGGCGACAACAATGCGGGCGTTGTGGGTGTCAATTGGCGCGTGAAACTGATGGCCTTGAAGTTTCTCGGTTCGGATGGTTCGGGCTCGTTGTCTGACGCTATCGAAGTGATCAATTATACTATTTTCATGAAGCAGCGCGGCGTCAACATTGTGGCGATCAATGCCAGTTGGGGTGGTGGCGGTTATTCGCGGACGCTGGAGGAAGCTATTGATCGAGCAACGGCAGCCGGCATCTTGTTTGTCGCGGCCGCTGGCAATGACAGCACGTCGGCAATTGAATATCCCGGTGGTTATAGGAATGCATTGGCCGTCGCAGCCGTGGAAATGGACGGTCAGACGCTGGCCAGTTTTTCGAATTACGGGAGTTGGGTTGACGTGGCGGCGCCGGGGCGCTCAATCTTGAGCACGGTTCGCGGCAATCGTTATGCGAGCTTCAGTGGCACTTCGATGGCCACGCCCCATGTAGCTGGATTGGCCGGTTTGCTTGCCTCGGTGGCGCCGCTGTCTGTTCAACAACTGCGCCAGGCCATTGAGAACCACGTGCGCGTCGTTCCCAGCTTGCAAGGCAGGGTGCAAACAGGCGGTCTGATTGATGCGGCTGCGTCGGTGGGCAGCTTAAGTAGTAGTCCGCCGCCTCCGCCCACACCCAGTCAGAATACGCCGCCGACGGTCACGCTTGCGGCCAGCTCGACCACTGTGAATGCCGGCACGCCGGTCAACATTACGGCCACCGCGTTTGATCCTGACCAAGACCCATTGACCTACCAGTGGCAAACGTCAGGCGGTCAGATTCAGGGGCAAGGCAGTGCTGTGACGCTCAATACCAGCGGCATCAGTTCATCTGCTGGGACGCCCGTTCCCGTGACTGTTCAGGTGCTCGTGTCTGATGGTCGTGGCGGCTTCGCTCAAAATCAGGTCGTCATTAACGTCACGCCGCAAGCGGCTCCGGCAGCGAAATTCTCGTTGCAAATCACGCCAGCCTCGCAATCCATTCGGAGCGGTCGCGTGCTGTACGCTATTCAGATCACGCGGACGCAGGACTATCAAAACGGTGGGGCGAAGTTGGACCCGATCGTGCTGAACAATCAGGATGAAGTCTTTGCTGTCGTTGTCACGCCGCGTCCGCGCAAAGGCAAACAACCAACCACGGCGACTATGTATGTATCGCTGTTGACGGCCCGACCATCTGCGTCGGAGTACCGATTGCAGGTCAAAGGAACGGATGACTTTGGTGGCGAAGTCCTATCCAACATCGTCACCGCCACGCTCCCGTAACGACGCAGCCCAGCCAGGGTGAACTTCTTCACCCTCCATAACCGTGGCGACTGGCCGGCCGACTCCCGACCGGCCACCGCCACGGGTTCTCTCCGCCACAGAGGCCGCCGACGCACGGCAAACAATAACAACAACACGGTGCGTTCGGCGCCTCTGTTTTTTATTCGCCGTCCCGCGGTTGAACCTATGGCTTTGTGGTGAGCACGTTCAGTAATTCCGTCTTGGAGATTGGTTTGGTCAAGACGGTTTCGATGCCGGTGCGAGCCCGCTCATCATCGGTCAGTGGGCCTGGCCAGCCAGTGATCAGAATGATCCGGGTCTGCGGACTGTTCGCTTTGATGTGTTCAGCTAGCTCCAATCCGTTCATGCCCGGCATGCCACGGTCTGTGAGCACTACATCAAACGTTTCTTCTGAACATCTCTTTAATGCTTCGGCGCCGTTGGTGGCCGTTTGGCAGGTGTAGCCATGACGGATCAGAATCAATGATAAAGTGCGGCATACATCCTCTTCGTCATCCACAATCAAGATGTTCATCATCGGCCTCGCGTGAAGCACTGTAGCATGAAGCTGGCGCGTTCACAACCGGTTTGCATGCACGCTGAAGCTGCTCAACAAGGTCGCGGACCTGTAGCATGAAGCCGGCGCATTCATAACCGGATTGCTGCTTGTAGCCCTGCCGGAATTGCGATATGATGCCAACTCTGTATGGACCTGATCAATCCACCGGCATGGGCTGCTGCCAAGGGCTATAACAACGCAACCAAAGCACGAGCTGGACAGATCATTTGCATTGCCGGCCAGATCGCCTGGGATGAGCATCAGCAGATTGTCGGTCACGGTGACATGGTGCGACAGTTTGATCAGGCATTGGCCAATGTTTTAACAGTGTTGACTGAAGCGGGCGGACGGCCTGAGCATCTGGTTCGATTGACGCTGTTCGTCACCGAAAAGGAGGCGTACCGGCGGTCTGTTCGCGAGATTGGAGAGGTCTACCGCCGCCGCATGGGTAAGCATTTTCCGGCGATGACGTTGGTGGAAGTCAGCAGCTTACTCGAAGACGATGCGATGATCGAAATCGAAGCGATGGCCGTCATCGAGTCAGAATGATGTAGCGAAGCCAAGGATCAGGCGGCTTTGAGTTTTCAGGGAGGCACGGATGGGAGCGTTGGAATTCATTCAGCCAAAGACATTTTTGTACCAAGAAGAGCAGGCCGTGGCTACGATCACATTGAACCGGCCGTCAACGCTCAACGCGCTGACGTTTGAAACCTACGCCGAGTTGCGTGATCTGTTTGAAGCGTTGCAATCGCGCGATGACATTCGTGTGGTCGTCATCACTGGTCAGGGGCGTGGCTTTTGTTCGGGCGGTGATGTCAACAGCATCATCGGCCAGTTGTTCAATCGAGACATGCGTGGTTTGTTGGAGTTTACGCGGATGACCTGTGATCTGGTCAAAAACATTCGCCTGTTGCGCAAGCCTGTCATTGCTTCGCTCAATGGCGTGACGGCGGGCGCCGGCGCTGTGATTGCGTTGGCCTGCGACCTGCGGATCGCCGCCGAGACGGCCAAGATCGCCTTTCTGTTTGTTAAGGTCGGCCTGTGTGGCGCTGATATGGGAGCAGCCTATCTGCTGCCGCGCGTGATTGGTTTGAGCCGCGCGACGGAATTGCTCTACACCGGCGATTTCATCAGCGCGCAACAGGCTTACGAATTTGGTTTATACAATCGCGTGGTGAAACCCGAAGAGCTGGAAAGCGAAACAGTGGCATGGGCGCGCAAGCTCGCTGACGGCCCGGCGTTTTCCATCGGCATGACCAAGGAGATGCTCAATCGTGAGCTGAACCTGGATTTGTTGACGGCGTTGGAAGCCGAAGCGCAGGCGCAAGCCCTTTGCATGTTCAATCCCGATTATCGCGAAGCGTATGAAGCGTTCGTGGAAAAACGCGCGCCACGATTCAATCAAAAGTGAACATGGAGCAGGAACCTTTTTTCAGTGACCATCATCACGAACTCGCTATGGCGGTCAAGGCGTTTGTTGAGCGCGAGGTTGAACCGCGCGCGCAGGAAGACGAGCATGAGAACGAACGAGCACGCGCGTTTGTGCAGTTAATGGCCAGGGAGAAGCTGCTTGAATATGTTGTGCCGGATGCCTACGGCGGGAGGTTTCCTCAACTCGATGTGCGCGCGTTGTGCCTGATTCGCCAAGGATTGGCCTACGGATCAGGCCTCGCTGATACGATGTTTGCCATGCAGGGGCTGGGCAGTTATCCGATCACGTTGGCCGGCAGCGAGCCGTTGAAACGGCGCTATCTGCCGCGTGTCGTCAGCGGTGACGCGATTATGGCTTTTGCTTTAACCGAGCCTGAAGCAGGATCAGATGTGGCGGCGCTGCAATCGGTGGCGCAGCGTGATGGTGATCACTACGAGCTCAGCGGCGTCAAGACGTTCATCTCCAATGCTGGCTTGGCTGATGCCTACGTCGTCTTTGCCAAGACGACCGCCGACGTCGGCCACAAGGGCATTTCGGCGTTTGTGGTTGAGCCAACAATGGTCGGCTTCATCGTTGAGAAATCCTTGCCGCTGCTGGCGCCTCATCCCATCGGGGTCATCCGCTTGGATCGCTGCCGTGTGCCCTGCGAACATCGGCTTGGTGAAGAAGGTCAAGGCTTCAAAATTGCCATGCAGACGCTCGATCTCTTTCGTGCGACGGTGGCGGCGGCGGCCGTGGGCATGGCCCAGCGGGCGCTCGATGAAGCGATTTCCTATAGTCGGCAGCGTGTCCAGTTTGGCCGTCCACTCTGTGATTTTCAAGGGATTCAATTCAAACTGAGCGACATGGCCACAGAACTGGATGCCGCGCGATTGTTGGTCTATCGCGCCGCCTGGAAAAAAGATCAAGGCGCCGAGCGCGTGACGCGCGAAGCAGCAATGGCAAAACTCTATGCCACCGAAGCAGCGCAGCGCATCATTGATCAAGCCGTGCAGATTCATGGCGGCAACGGCGTGGTCAGAGGATTTGCCGTCGAACGTCTCTATCGTGAGATTCGCGCCCTGCGCATCTACGAAGGAACGTCAGAGATTCAGAAGCTCGTTATTGCTCGCCAGCTTTTGAATCAAACCGAAGCGAGCCAACCACGGCTCGACCGAGAATGAGGTGACCGATGAGCGAGTCATATCAACCTGAACTGACGTATGGCGACTACTTAAAGGTACCGGAATTACTGCGGCTGCAGGTCTGTCTCTCGGAACCGGCGCATCACGACGAATTGCAATTTATCATTGTCCATCAGGTTTACGAGCTGTGGTTCAAGTTGATCCTGCACGAATTGGATGAGGCGCTCGCGCGACTGCAACAAGACGACGTGCGCACAGCTATTCGCCTGATGCGACGGGTCGTTGCCATTCAGAAGGTGCTGGTGCAACAGATTGATGTGCTCGAGACGATGCGGCCTGTGGATTTTCTCGGATTTCGCAACAACCTCAAGCCAGCCAGCGGATTTCAATCCTGGCAATTTCGCGAGATCGAATTTCTGGCCGGCTGCAAGGATGCCGCTTTTCTCCACCATCACGAGGGTGATCCGGTGGCGTTAGCCCACTTGCAGCGTCGTTGGCATGAGCCGTCGTTGCGTGATGTATTCTTTGATCTGTTGCGTCGTCGCGGATTTGAGCTTCCGCCGGGAAGCCAGTTTGAGGGGGATGCACAACAGCAGTGCGTCGAACAGCTCCTGCGCATTCTGGCCGAGCCGGACCGCTACGATGACCTTTACCAGCTCTGTGATGTGATCGTCGAATTTGATGAACACGTTGCGCTCTGGCGTGACCGACATGTGCGCATGGTGGAACGGATGATCGGCAAGAAAACAGGCACCGGCGGGAGCGAAGGCGTGCTCTATTTGCAAGCGACGCTCGGAAAGAAATTTTTTCCTGAGCTCTGGGAGGCGCGAACGGCGCTTGATATAAACGGGAACCATTGCCCCTACGGCCACCGATGACGAGGTGATTATGGACGACTTGTTGGAATGGCGAAAGGAGTTTCCGATCCTTCAGAAAACCGTCTACATGGTCAGCCACAGTCTGGGCGCGATGCCGCGGCGCGTGTATGATCGCATGCGCGAGTTCGCCGATATGTGGGCGAGCCGAGGTGTGCGCGCCTGGGAGGAAGGGTGGTGGCAGATGCCGGTGACGGTCGGCGCTCTGCTGGCGCCAATTCTGGGCGCCAAGCCAGGCGAGGTGGTCATGCACCAGAACGTATCGGTGTGCACCGCGCTAGTCTTATCCTGCTTGGATTTCCGTGGGCGGCGAAACAAAATCGTATACACCGACATGGAGTTTCCTTCGGTCATGTACGTCTGTGAAGCGTTCTCTGCTTACGGCGCGCGAACCCAGGTGGTCTGCTCCGATGACGGCATTTCGCTGCCGATGGAAAAACTCCTAGCAGCGATTGATGAAGAGACACAGATCGTGGTGCTCTCGCATGTGTTTTTCAAAAGCGCGTTCATCGTGGACCCTCGACCCGTCGTTGAACGCGCCCATGCCGTCGGCGCCAAAGTGTTACTCGATGTTTATCAATCGGCCGGAACCATTCCGCTCGATGTGCGGGCGCTCAATGTAGATTTTGCGACGGGTGGATCGGTCAAGTGGCTTTGCGGCGGCCCCGGCGCCGGTTATTTGTATGTGCGGTCCGATTTGTGGCCCACACTGGAGCCAAAAATAACCGGCTGGATGGCCCACGCGCGCCCGTTTGCTTTCGAGGTTGGCCCGATTCAATATGCGGATCATGTCATGCGGTTTTTGCACGGTTCGCCGCCTGTGCCGGCGCTCTATTCGGCGCAAAGCGGCTATGAAATTATCCGCGCCGTCGGCGTCGAGAGGATTCGACAGAAATCTATGCGCCAGACAGCTCGTCTGATCGAGTTAGCGCTAGAGCAAGGCTTTGCAATTCACTGCCCATTGAACGCCGAGCAGCGTGGCGGCAGCATCATTGTGGACGTGCCGCATGGACAGGCCGTGACGGCCGAATTAGCTCGACGGGAGATTCTCGTGGATTATCGTCCCGGCGCCGGCATCCGCATTGCGCCGCACTTTTACACGGCGGATGAGGAGCTGGAGATCACAATTCGAGAGATCAAACGCATTCTGGAAACAAAAGCCTATGAATCGCAGAGCACATCAGCCAACCATCACTGACGGAAAAAGGCCAGGCCAGAGGCGCTCCACGTGTTGTCTGAGAGCAAAGTCCACTGACAGACAAAGGCCAGGCGAGAAATACTCTACTTGTTGTCCGAGAGCGATCTTCTGCGTTGAGGGAAGAACACGATGATCACTGTTCCGAAACTAACACTCGACGATGTGAAAATCATTCTGGCAGCCAGCGAGCAAAAAGCCAGAGAGATCGGCGTGGACATGGACATTGCCGTTGTGGATGATGGCGGTCACCTGCTCGGTTTCTATCGCATGGATAATGCCAAGATCACGGGCATCGCCATTGCTACCGACAAAGCGTTCACGGCAGCCGGCACACGTCGGCCAACGCGCGATTACGCTGAAATTGGCAAACCTGGCGGGATGGCCTTCGGCATCCATGTGAGCAATCAGGGCCGATTCACCATTTATGGCGGCGGTGTGCCGATTGTCGTCAATGGGCGCGTCGTCGGCGCGGTCGGCTGTAGTTCAGGGACGGCTGAGCAAGATCATGAAGTCGCCCAGGCCGGCATTGACGCATTTTTGAAAACATTGAACCAGGGATGAAAAATCCTATGAATGGGTGGAGCGAGTCGGTCGGCTCTTGATCGGCTCGCTCGGACGCTGTGGCGAGAGCTTCAGGGGTCGCGCGTGGACTATCGGCAAACAGGCTTATGCCTCGCGCAGCACGGCTGCCGGTGTTTGCCTAGAAGCTTGTCGCGCTGGCCACAGCCCGCCGAGCAACCCCATCAGTGCGGCAAATCCCATACCCGTCAATAACAGGTTGGGCGTGATGCGAAAGGCGAACGCGACTTCGCTAAACGTTTGCCAATTGACTGTGCCGGTGGTGAGCCCGTTGACCGGCAGAACCAACAAGCAACCAATCAGGCCGCCGATTAATGAGAGCAGCAACGATTCAGTCATGAAGGAGAGCAGCACGCTCCACGGTTTGAAGCCGAGCACTTGCAACGTGGCAATCTCCCGCGTGCGATAGGCGACGGCGGCATACATTGTGTTCATCGCGGCGAAGCATGCGCCGATGCCCATGACGAACGCAATGAACAACGCCAGTCCTTTGATTGCGCTGGCTGCTTGCGTCTGTTCGGCGTAGTAATCTGATTCGATCTGTCCCATCAAGTTGAAGCGGCGGTCGTTGTTGATGCGCTCAATGAGCGCCTGGGCTGCGGCGGCGTCGGTAGCGCGCAACAAAGCGGATGAGTAGGTTTGTCGGTTAAAATCGTCAGCTAGTTGGTTGACATCAGCCCAGATTTCTGAATCGAAGGCCGTGTTGCCAGCTTCAAAGATGCCGACGACTTGCCACTGGGCTTTGCCGAAGTTCAGCCGGTCGCCCAGATGTGTGTTTTGGAAACGCTCGCGGACGCGCCGACCAACGATCACTTCGCGCAGTCCGGGGCGGAACATCCGTCCTTCGATCAGTCGCATTTGTCGTCGCAGTTGCATGCTGTTGGCAGAGACGCCACGAATGGTGATGTTGGCCCCCTGTTGTTGATTATGCTTGGGTAGGTTGACGGCGGTGACGATTTCGGCGGCGGCGAGCGGGTCGCCGGCGGCGTCGCTCTGAACACCCGGCCAGTAGGCTAGCGTGCGGAAAGCTTCTCGGGGAACCGAGCTGCTCAACTCGGCATTGGAGCCTTGACGACGCACCAGCACATTGAGCGGATCACCCGATGTGACCAACGCTGTCTCCAGCCCTTGCGCCAGCGCCATGATGCCGACGAAGATACACACAACGAGGGCAATGCTCATGACCGTCATCAACGTGCTCGTGCGTCGCACCAGCAAGCTGCGGATATTGTATTTCAGTGGAATCGTCATACCTGTCGTCGCCCTCAGCCGACGTGGCGCAGTCCGTCGGCCACTGTTAAATTCGCCGCGCGATAGGCCGGCACGGCGGTGCTGAGCAACCCCAGCACGATGGCAAAGCCGAGTCCCAGCGCGACGATTTCCCATGTCACCTCAAACCGTTGGAAGACGCCTTGAGTGAAGTCGGCCATGTCCACAGCGGTATACAACGCGCGCGCGCCCAGGCACCCAAGCAGTCCGCCTGTCAATGTGATCAAAACGCCTTCTGACATGAGCAGGCGGAGAATCGTCCGACGGCCGAATCCCAACGCTTTGAGCACGGCCACTTCGCGAGTTCGTTCGCGCACGGACATCGCCATCGTGTTGGCCGTGACAAGCAAAATCGTAAAGATAATCACGCTGCTGATCGAAGCGATCAGCCCCTTCAGATTGCCCATCATCGAAATGAAGCCCATCTGAAACGCTCGTTCGGTTTCTGTTTTGGTGGGCGCCTCGGTGTTGCGGAAATGCGCGTCAATCGTCTCGATGATGCGAGGCACAGACTCAATGGAATCGGCGCGAATCCAGTAGGTGCCGGCGATGCCGGAGCGCCCTGCGACTCGCTCCAGAGACTCGTCCAGATACTTGTGATGCACGAAGATTTGCGACTCATCGTTAGCTGAGCCGGTAAAGATGCCGCGCACGGTCAGCTCCAGATCAAATGGAAAAATGTCGCCTTTGAGCGTGATTCGGTCGCCCAGTTTCCAGCCGTGTTTCTCAGCCTTGCGTCGGCCCACGATGGTGGCTGTTCGTTCGTAGATGAACGCCTGTTTTTGTTCGGGTGGAATCTGAATCTCGCGGTAGATTTCAAACAAGGCGGCAGGATCGCAGGCAAACTGCGCAAAGTCAGTATGCCGCCGGTCAATATAGATGCCGCCGATCCAGGTGAACGGCGTGACGGCGACAACGCCCGGCACGGTTTCGATCTTGGCGCGATAATGGGCTGGCAGCAGCGATGTCAATGCCACAGCATGGCGCGTGACCAATCGCAAGGGGTTGGTATCCTCCAGGCTGCGTTCCAGTTCATTGATGAATGTCACCAATGTGCAAAGCACAAACAGCGCCAGCGCCACACTCAGCATCGTCAGGACGGTGCGCCGTCTGCTGCGCGTGCCACTTTTCCAGACAAGTCGTGAATAACTCACGGGGAGACCTCCGTCGCGTACTTGACGCCATCATGTGTGAGCACGCCCTTATCCAGATGTAATTCGCGTCGAGCGTAGTGCGCTGCGCGTGGGTCGTGCGTGACCATGATGATTGTTTTGCCAAAGTCCTCGTTGAGCTGTTTCAGCAGCATCAACACATCATCGGCTGAGCGCGCGTCCAGGTCGCCAGTCGGCTCGTCAGCCAGGATGAATGTTGGGTCCGTGACCAATGCGCGCGCGATGGCCACCCGCTGCTCCTGACCGCCGGAAAGCTGCCGGGGATAATGATCGAGCCGGTCAGACAGTCCCACCAGACTGAGCGCGGCGACGGCGTGCTCGCGCCGTTCCTCTTTGGTTAAATCGGTCAGCAGCAGCGGCAGCTCCACATTTTCGACCGCCGTTAACACGGGGATTAAATTGAACGTCTGAAAAATGAACCCGACATGCTGATTGCGCCACTCGGCCAGCTCGTCTTCATCAAGTTGCACAATGTCTAGGCCGGCCACCGTGACGCGACCGCTGGTCGGCTTATCAATACCGGCCATGATGTTCATCAAGGTTGATTTGCCCGAGCCAGACGGCCCCATCAGCGCCACAAACTCTCCTTCGGCAATATCCAGATTGATGTCGTGCAGCGCGACGACCTGCTGACTATCGCGTTGGAAGATGCGGTGCAGATGACGAATCTCGATCAACGGCTGTGTCATAATGCATCAGCTATGATTGTACCGAAATCCTATCCCCGTGCTTGAGATTCTCATGCCCGCCGATGATGACGCGCTCGCCACCTTGCAAGCCATCCCGAATGTTGACGTATCCATCGGCTTGGTCGCCCGGCGTCACCGGCTGGATCATCGCCTTGTCGTCCTTGACGACAAACACATTGGGACGACCTTGTTGATACACGATGGCAGAAGCCGGCACAAAGATGCCGGTTGACTCTGTGGCCGGGACCGTGCCCGTTGGGAAAAAGGTGACCTTAGCGCCCATGTCCGGTCGCAAAAACGCATCGGGATTGAGCACTTTCACCTTGACTTGAATCGTCGCTTTCTGTCGGTCGGCGACATCGGCGATATATTCAACGATGCCGTTATAGCGACGGTCGGTGTAGGCATCCGGCGTGATCGTGACCGGTTGGTTCAGTTCTACTTTCGCAATGTCAGCTTCCGTGATGTCCATTTCCACCTGCAAGTCGCGCAGGTCGGCAATGGAGACCAAGGCCTGCTTAGCGCCACGATCTGACGTGAAGCCAGTGGTCACCATCTCACCGAGGTCGGCATACCGATCCAAGACGGTGCCGCTAACCGGCGCGCGAATCAGCGTGTTGTCCAATTGAGCTTGCGCGTATGCCAGTTCCGCTTCAGCCTGTCGCAATTGTGCTCGGGCTAGTTCAATCTGTTCTTGGCGCGGTCCGAGGCGCGTCAGCTCGTAATTTTCCACGGCCGCTTGATATGCCTTCTGAGCCATCTCCAGTCGCGCGCGGGCGTCATCCAAAGCCTGTTGCTGAAGCACGCCGTCGTTGACTAACTGCCGGATGCGTTGCCAGTTAATTTCGGCATTTTTCAGGTCCGCCAGCAACCGTTCTTGTTCAGCCTTAGCCCGTTCAATTTCTTGAGGACGTGAACCAGCCTCCAGCTCAGCCAGCCGCGCTTTCGCCGCAGCCACATTGGCCTGCGCCCGTTGCAACTCGGCGCGGATTTCATAATCATCCAATCGAGCGATCAACTGACCTTTGCGAACGTAATCGCCTTCATCCACCAGCAGCTCGACAATCCGGCCGGTGATCTTGGAGCCGACTTCGACCTGATGACGCGCAATGATGTATCCGCTGGCCGTCAACACCGGCTCAGCGCCGGTCAGGGCGCGCCGGCTAGCGACGGCAACACGTACCGGCTTGGCGGCCAACGGTCCAAACTGACCCGTCATCACGCCGATGCCGACAACCAGCAGGGCGATCACCAAGACCGTCAACACCCAGCGGCGCCAGCTTCTGGATGATCGTCTGGCGCGCTGCCGATCAATTTTTAACACGCTCAAATCCGGTTTGGACGATTGTTGCACCTGCATGAAGTCGGGAATCATAACGGCTTTTTTTGCAACTGACAATTCATTGGTGATTGTGTGTCGTTGAGTGTTGAGTAATTCACCGTGATTCATGGCGTTGATATGACACGCTTGTGTGTGACGCCTGTGCACCGATGTGGCCAACGCATTGCTTAGAGCGGCTGGGCGGCTGAACACACGCTTATACCAACTTGCAGAGGCAAAGGTCACGTTCATGGAGTCAAAGAGCATGGCAGAACCTGAGCTGAACGAGCGCGAATGTGCGCTCTTCACTCAGCACTTGGTATGACATGCGCGTCATGATACAAGCAGTTGCGCAGCCCGCTGCAACGAACCTTGCCAGCAGAGTAGACCGTTGGTACACTTCCGCCTTGGTCATGAGCGTCCACGAACAACTCGCTTCCACCATCGTCCGACGTGGCTTTGGCCTCAAAGAAGAAATCAAGTGGCCAATGGCTGCTGATTATCACAGCGCATTGGTTGACCGCATGAAAGCTGAAGGCTACCAACTGACTGTCGGCCCACTTTCGTTTCGCTTGGCGCAAGAGTTTGGGTTCTGTTATGGCGTGGATTTCGCTCTGGATTTGGCCTACGAGACGCGCTACAAATTTCCTGACCGACGCATCTTTCTGATCAGTGAAATCATTCACAACCCGCGCGTCAATACGCGGCTGCAAGAGCTGGGCATCCGGTTTCTCAAAACATCTGATGGACCGATGATGGATTTGGATGAGGTGACGCCCGAAGATGTCATCATTGTTCCCGCATTCGGCGCTACAGTCGCTGAGATGGAACGGTTGCGCCAGAAAGGTTGTGTGGTGGTGGATACGACGTGTGGCTCCGTGATCGCTGTGTGGAAGCGTGTTGAACGCTACGCCCGCGATGGTTTCACCGCCATCATTCACGGTAAATACAACCACGAAGAGACGCGAGCCACCGCTTCACAGGCGATGCGATTCCCCGGCGGACGCTATCTGATTGTGCTGGATAAACAGGAGGCAGCAACCGTCTGCCATTACATCGTCCATGGCGGCGATAAAGCGGCCTTCTTGTCGCAGTTTGCTCAAGCTGTGTCGCCCGACTTTGATCCTGACCGCGATCTTCAATACGTCGGCTTGGCGAACCAAACGACTATGCTCAGCAGCGAGTCATTGGAGATTGCTGAGATGTTCCGTCAAGCCATCATGCAACGCTATGGCCCGGAGCAGGTCGGCGAGCGATTCCGCTCGTTCGATACAATTTGCAGCGCCACGCAGAATCGGCAGGATGCTGTGCAAAAGCTGGTACAACAAAACGTGGACCTGATGATCGTCATCGGCGGATATAACAGCAGCAACACAAACCACCTGTGTGAAATTGCTTCGCAGTATGTTCCCACCTATCACATCAATGAAGTTGATTGCATTGTTTCGGATCGTCACATTCGTCACCAGCCGGCGCTCTGTCATGAAGAAGTGATCAGCGAAGGATGGTTACCCGACGGGTCAGTGATCATCGGGATCACAGCCGGCGCCTCCACGCCCAATCGCGTCATCGGTGAAGTGATCGAACGCATCGTTGCCTGTCGTGGTTTGTCTCTAGCGCCAGATGAATAAACCAATGGCTGGCTGGGTTCATCGGCGAACCGGCGAGCACACTGCTCTCTCATGGTTCGAATCTCCGTTAGCCGCTTGTCTAACGCTGCTCATTCTCTGCGGAATTTTTTTCTTCTTCCGGCTCGGTTCATTCCCGTTGCTGGGGCCTGATGAACCGCGCTACGGGCAGGTCGCTCGCGAAATGCTGACGCGGCTTGATGTGATCACGCCGACGCTGGGCGGCCATCCCTGGCTTGAGAAGCCGGTGTTGTTATATTGGCTGATGATGCTTTCGATGAGTTTGCTGGGCGTCACCGAGTGGGCAGCGCGATTGCCTTCAGCCCTGTTGGCTGCGCTCGCGACGCTGATTGTATACGACACGGGGCGTCGGGTCATCAGCGCGCAATACGGTTTTTTGAGCGGGCTGGCGTTGAGCGTTAGTCTGATGTTTGCCGTGTTTGCTCATGGCGCGACAACTGACATGCCGTTGGCCGCCACGATGACACTTGGGCTGTGCTGCTTTTTTGTGTTTGAAACGCGAGCCGCTCGGCGACCACATCGCTGGTTGCTCGCGGCGTATGCGTGGTTTGGCGCGGCCCTGTTGGCGAAGGGATTAGTTGGGGTTGTGCTGCCGCTGGCCATCATAGGCGTCTACTGGTTGCTCACGCGCCAATGGAAGCGCTGGCGGGAAGCTCGATGGCTCGCGGGCCTGCTGATGCTGCTGGCCGTCGCTTCGACGTGGTACGTTCCCGTCATCGCGCGGCATGGTTGGACGTTCATCAACGAGTTCTTCATCAGCCACCATCTTGAACGATTCACCAGCAACAAATTCAATCATCCCGGCCCGATCTACTATTTCATCCCGGTCATTCTCATCGGCGTGTTTCCGTTCACGACGTTTCTTGTGGCCGCGTTGATGCGATTACGATGGTCGCTATGTCATTCGGACGATGTGCGAGATCGGCTGCGGTGTTTTGCTGCGGTGTGGGTCTTTCTCCCGTTGCTGTTTTTTTCGTTCTCCGGCTCAAAGTTACCGGGATATATTTTGCCGGTTATCCCTGCTGCGGCGTTTCTCATTGCGGATGAATTGCAGCGGTTGTTGACGGCGGACGTGGATCGGACTGGCTCAGTGGCGGCGAAGCTGGCGGCCGCGTTCGTCATGACAATGAGTGTCGTAGGATTTTTTTTCGCAGAGAGGGAGTTGCCGCTCGGTGGCAAAGGCCATCTGATCATGCTGTTCATTGGTTTGGGAACCGGAGCGGTGGCGCTCTATTGGAGCGTCATCCATCAATATGGGCGATCCATTGCGGCGCTCGTCGTTGGGTGCGCCGTTGCGTTCACTGCAGCCAACTTCGTCTACGTACCCGCTGCCGCTGAGAAGGAATCATTACACCGCTTGGCTGAAGCGGCGGTTCGCGCTATGCGTCCGGATGAGCGAATCGTCGGATTTTTCTATTTCCATCACTCACTGACGTTTTATACGAACGCCCGCTCGATTTACGATGAACGCGGTAACGTCGTGATTGCTCGCTCGCCAGATGAATTGCTCCAGCAGGTGAGGCAGCATGGCTCCGTCTTATGTGTGACGCGCCAAGAGATATGGCAGGATTTGAGCCGAGATGCTCGATTCCGATTTGAATTGCTAGGCCAGCAACAAGACATCATACTCGTCCGGGCAACGGGACAATAGATGGCTTGCGATTTGAGTTGCTAGGTTGGCAGCAAAACATCATGCTCATCCGGGCAACGGGACAATAGATGGCAATGGAGAGCAGATGGAGCATCGAAGGCAACATTGGAGCGCCTCATCGCCTGTCGCGCTCGCCGCTGGCTTGCCACTGATTACGATTTTGGATAGGCTTAGTCGCTCACCATGCGGCTCACGCTTAAAGGACGACTCATCATAGCCCTGCTTCTGTTGTTACTTGTCGGCGGCGGTGGCATCTATTTGTACAGCCGGCTGACCGGTCTCACGCTCAGTCAAATATGGGAGCGTTGGACGGCGCCGTCAGCGGAAGAGATCGTTCAACAAGGGTCTGTGGAGTCCAGCGATACGTCCATCGAGGCGCAGTTGTACAAAGCATTATTCAGTCAAGCAGACTTGCGCCGACAGAACGTCACAACGGTCGTCTCCGGCGGCGTCGTGACGTTTTCCGGTGAGGTTGAGTCGGCAGAGCTGAAAGCAGCATTAGACCGGCTCGGCCAGCAAATTCCCGGTGTCAAGCAAGTCGTCAACAACACGACGGTGAAATCACCCTCAGCGACTTCGAGCACGCCGCCGGCCACCCCGCTGCCGAGCGCGACGACGCTTGTGGATGCCGATGAGCAACTGGCTAAGCAGGTCGAGTTCGCGCTCTATCGAACGGACGCATTCGAGTTGAAATATATGGTTGTGACCTCGCGGGGCGGTCGCATCCGATTGTCCGGCAGCGTGCGCAGCATCGCTGAGAAGCTGTTGGCCGAGCGTGTCGCCAGAGAGGTAAAAGGCGTTACCGACGTGGTCAACGAGTTGACAATCGAGGTCTCGCCTCAACAGGGCGAGCGACGTGATTGACATTTGAATCGAAATTCGTATCATAGGGTCTCGCGGTTAGGGTAGGCCAAGCTCGGGGTCTCCGGAAGGTTGTTATCGGTGGTAGACGGTCATGACCGAGGCGAATCGAGAGCCGACGACACCCTTAGATGCCCACAAGCCAAACCATGAACCGACCGAAGTCCGCCACATTGATCACTCGGAAATGACATATCGCGGTTTTTTTGAAAACGCTAGCGAAGGCTTCTTTCAAAGCACCCCAGAAGGTCGGTTCCTCATGGTGAACCCAGCCCTGGTGAAAATGTTGGGGTACGACAATGTCCAAGAAGTGTTGGCGTTGGATATTGCTCGCCATTTGTGGGTGGACAGCGCGGCACGCGAAGAATACAAACGGATCATGGAACGAGAGGGGCGTGTCTCGAAGTTCGAGATCGCGCTCAAGAAACGTGATGGCAGTACGATCATCGTCAGAGAGAGCGCGCGCGCGATCAAGGACCAATCAGGCCGCGTGATCTGTCATGAAGGCATTCTCGAAGACGTTACCGACCAAAAGCGCGCTGAGGAGGAGTTGCGTCAACGTCATCGTGAGCTGATGACGCTATATGCCATTGCGCAGGGCATGAATCGCGATCCCAGCGTCAAGAGTATTCTTCATAACACATTGTTCGAGTTGACGCGTGTGCTGAATGTGCCGTTTGGTTGCGTTTACCTCAGGGGTGATGACGTCCTGGAGCTGCGTTCATATCAAGGCGTCGGGGCGGACCCATTGATCTTGCCGAGCCGTTTAGCGCTAGCTGAACACCCGTGGTTGGAAAACATGACGGTTGTACATAGACCACAAGGCGCACGCAACAACGTTGTGTGGGCCCAAGTGCCTGGCGTGCACACATGGGTTTCCATGCCACTCTATTCGAAGAACGATTTGATCGGCGTCCTTCAACTAGCGAGCGTTGAGCCAGATTGTTTCACTAGTGCCAATATCTCGCTGATTGTCGCTGTGACCAATCAGTTGGTCATCATGTTGGAGAATGCTCGGCTCTACGATCAGATCAAAGAGTCTGAACGGAAGTACCGTTCGATCTTTAATAACGTCAGCGTTGGGTTGTATCAAACGACACCAGACGGGCGCATCCTCACGGCCAATCCAGCATTGGTTCGATTGCTGGGATATGAATCGGTCGAAGAATTACTGGCTGCCGATGTGCGACAAGACATCTACGTTGACCCTGCCGATCGCGAGAAGGCGCTCCAGGTGCTTCAACAGCAGGGGCAATATGACAGCGTTGAGCTTCACCTGCGACGCAAAGACGGTCGGCAGATTACTGTGTTGGATACCGCGCGAACGGTCCGCGACGCCCACGGGAATGTGCTGTACTTTGAGGGCATGCTGATGGATATAACCGAAAAGAAGGTGCTGGAACAACAACTGCTTCAGGCCCAGAAAATGGAATCTATTGGCACACTGACCGGCGGCATCGCTCATGAGTTCAACAATCTGCTGACCGGCATTCTGGGGTATGCTTCGTTGTTATTGCAGCAAACCGATCCGCAGGATCGCGCATACAGCCAATTGCAGGTTATTCAGCAATCAGCTCGTCGGGGTGCCCAGTTGACTGAGCAGATGCTGACATTCAGCCGACAATCGGTCGCGCAATTTCAGCCAACGGACATGAATGACGTTGTGCGGGATATGCTCACGCTGATCCGGCCGATGATGGATGCGAGCATTGAGATTCATCTGCAGTTGCACGCCAATCCCAGTCTTGTGCGGGCCGACGCAGGCCAGCTCCAGCAAGTGCTGGTTGCGTTGTGTGTCAATGCGCGTGATGCAATGCCGGCTGGCGGGAGCATCACCATCGAGACATTCACCGCACACATGGGAGAAGCTGAGGCGCGCGCGCATGCTGATGCCTATCCGGGCCAGTTTGTCGTCACACGGATCAGTGATACAGGCATTGGCATTGCGCCAGAGCACCTGCCGCGTATCTTCGACCCGTTCTTCACGACCAAAGAAGTACATCAGGGAACAGGGCTTGGGCTCTCCGTCGCTTATGGCATTATCAAGAGCCACAACGGATTCATCGTGGTTCAAAGCCAAGTTGGTGAAGGAACCCAGTTCAGCATTTATTTGCCTCTGTTGCAGCAGGACGTCCGCGAATCAATGGCTAAGCCAGAAGATCAAGTTGCTCAACGGGCGGCGACTATTCTGGTTGTTGACGATGAACCAATTGTACGAGATTTAGCCAAAGCCATTTTAGAACGAGAGCGTTTTCGCGTGCTGACCGCCGATAGCGGCGCCGAAGCATTGACCATCTACCAGCAGCACCATCCAGACGTAGACCTTGTGTTGTTGGACCTCACCATGCCGAAAATGAGCGGACGAGCCTGCCTCCAACAGTTACGTCAACTCAACCCTGATGTCAGGGTCTTACTCAGCAGCGGTTATAGTGGCGATGAGCGCCTGCAAGACTTGCTGACAGTCCCAACGGTTGGATTCATTCGTAAGCCCTACTTAGCCGTTGACCTGGCTGATGCAGTGCGTCGGATGCTGGCAAAATCCTAAGCATTCTTCCATTGCTGTCATTACGTGATCAGAAGCTACCTGACTTTGCCTGGGCCGAATGAACTTCACGGCCACGATCTTCGAACTTTGCAAACGTGCAACGCATAATCCACTGTTGAAACAAAAACCTACTTCAGCTTGGAGAAAACCGCGTGTGTTGGCCATTTTTAAGCATCCGAGCGTTGCTGACATAAAATTTTTCTAGCCATTTCTGTCGAATTTTGGTATTCTAAAACTGCACCGACGTTGAGACTGTTCCCCAGGCTAATTCGGGAGTGCGAGCTCCATCAGACATCGAGCTTCGCATATTGGTGGAGGGTTCATGAAAGACCTTTTAATAACAACAATCAGGCTGTTGAGCGACGATGATGGTCAAGGATTGATGGAATATGGGTTGGTGACCATCTTGATCGCCATCGTGGCTATCAGCGCGCTTCAATCATTAGGGATCGAGATATTCAATTTATTGGATAGCGTGATCCCACTGCCAGGCCCGTAGCAAATGTCAATCAGCGTGCCCGATTCTAGATGCTGGTGAATCGGAGGAGGGGACGGGGGCCGTTGAACGAGTTCAGCCGACCTGTAAAAACAACAACAACGGTCGGCGTGGAAAAGGAGAAGTCTTTCCTCACTTTGTTTCAATCCCGAATCAACTGTTGCAACAATGAGACCTCACACGCGGTGTATGCCATGAGGTCCGGTGCGTCGAGCTGAGCGAGCGACGAACAGTGGCAGCGGCAGCCGCCCACACGATGGTAGCTAGACGTGCAACGTCTGGAAAGAAGTGAATTGTTAACATTCGCGCCTTGAAGAGGCGCCACGCGTTTCTCGATCAACTCGTTCACGTTCTTCAATGTGTTGCCACAAACGCGCACTGGTCTAATGCGCCACTCTGGCTTCGCTCTGCTGATCCATACGTTGCACGTCGGACTACCTCCACTGTGGCGTCTGCCGACACCTGCCAGATGATCGGCCGCCAATCCCCAACGTTCGTGCTGCGTAGTATGGATTGAAGCATCACGATGCCGGTTACATTCTTCAGCGTCCGTTGGCTTGACTTCGATTAAGTTCAGCGTCGGCTGGCTTGACTTCGGTTAGAGCTTCTCTCATACTACGCCTGGGTCTACAAAGCTGATCGAAGTGCAGAGATGAAGCGTGGTTGACTCTCCATGACGGTTCTGATGACACCAGAGACAGAGGTCAATGACGTTTATCGTTTAATCGTAGAACGATCTCCAGATGTGATTATGATCATCCAGCACGAGCAGCCCTGCTATTGTAATCTGGCTGCGACAACCATTCTTGGTTACACGCCAGAGGAACTTCACGGCTTGCCGATAAGCCGTCTGCTGGCTCCTGACCAGCCGCAGGCGCTCGCCAACATCAACAAGCTGCTGAAGGGTTCGTTGGATTCCTTTCAAGCGAGCGTCAACTTTATTCATAAGAATGGTCAAATGATCTCGTTGCACACCGTTTGTGCGCCACTGACTTACAACGGGGCAGCGGCTGTTTTGTTGGCTGGACGGGCTATGAAGGAACAACAACAGGAGCAAGCCCACTTGATTCAAAGCGCCAAGGCAGCGGCCATTGCCCGTTTTGTGTCGGCGCTTGCTCATGAGTTGAACAATCCGCTCACGGTGATTGTTGGCTTCTCGGAGATACTGCTTTCGCATCTGACCCTTGATGAGCAGGATCAATCAGACCTGCAGATGATCGCCAGCGAAGCTAACCGTGCGCGCCGTATGATTCATGATGTCTTGGCTCTTTCCCGCAATCAGGCGCCGCGAAAACAAATTGTTGATTTGAATGCGTTGGTCATGACGACGCTGGAGGGGCAGCGCGAGGCCTTACGCGCTTGTGGCATAGAGGTCGTGGTTGAGCTGGCCGCTGACTTGCCTACGATCATGGCGGATGCTGCGCAATTGGAAGAGATGTTGACCCATCTTTTAACCTGGTTCCGCAAACCGCTGGGCAGGGACACCACCGGCGGGCGGCTTCGCCTGCGTACATGCCTGAAACAGCCGCATGGGCAGTTTGTGCAAGTGCTGCTGGTGGATCACCGTTCCGGTCGGTATTCTGGCGATCTGAATCAGTTCTTCGAGCCTGTCTACAGAACGCGCGAGGAAGATAAAGGATTAGGCCTGGCGCTCGCCTATAACGTGATTCGCCAACATGGCGGGACAGCCCGCCTGGCGTATCAGCCTGATGGTGGACTGACCTTGACCATCGAATTGCCGGTGAATGAATCAGCCGCGCTCAGCGGCCTGGCCGAGGCATCAGCGTGAGGTCATTTGCGCTGGGTCATGCGAGCGCCCAGCTTGAGCGAGCGTTCGTTCGCTTCCCAGCTCAATGGCTGAGGCCGTGACATTTCTTGTATTTCTTGCCGCTGCCACATGGGCAGGGTTCATTCGGACCGACACGCGGCCCTTCATGCCGGACCGTGCGGGGTTGATTATCGGCAGTGTTGCTGCCGTCCAGGACATTGGCGGCATCATGTTTGTATTGGAGTCGGTCATGTCGGGGCGCGCGGCGGCGCAATCGCTCGGCTGACGGCTCGCGGACGGTGACCTGGATATTCCATAGAAATCGAATCGTGTCACGATCAATTCGATCCAGCATGGCCTGAAACAGCTCGAAGGATTCTCGTTTGTATTCAACCAACGGATCACGTTGCGCATATCCGCGCAGTCCGATGCCTTCTCGCAAATGATCAAGGACGAGCAGGTGATCTTTCCATTGAGCATCCACGACGTTGAGCATGATGGCACGCTCATACTGTCGTAACAGGTCGGGGCCGATTAACGCTTCCTTGGTGGTATAAATCGCTTCGAGTTTTGGCCAGACCGTCTGCTTCAGCTCCGCATTGCTCATGTGCTCATAATCGGGGACTTCAGCCTCCAGGTCAAATCCATAGATATTGCGCAAGTCCAGCTTCAGGCCGTTGAAGTCCCACTCCTGCGGGCTCAGGTCTGTGTTTAGATACTGATCAACCATGTCCTCAAAGAGGTCTTGCGCGATGCTGAGAATGTAATCGCGTTGGTCGGTTTCGCTGAGCAACTGTCGGCGCAGGCTATAGATCGTTTGCCGCTGCTTGTTCATCACGTCGTCATATTCGAGCAGGTGTTTTCGGATACTGAAGTTGTGCGCCTCGACAGATTTCTGCGCGCGCTCAATAGCTCTGGAGACCATCTTGGATTCAATCGGTTCGCCTTTGGGCCAGCCGCCCAGACGGTCCATGATCCGGCGCACGCGCTCGCCAGCGAAGATACGCATCAAGTCATCTTCTAAAGAAAGGTAGAAGCGGGACGAGCCAGGGTCACCCTGACGACCGGCGCGGCCACGAAGCTGATTATCAATGCGCCGCGATTCATGTCGCTCTGTGCCGAGGATATGCAAGCCGCCCAGCGCGACCACTTCCTCGTGTTCAGCGTCAGTGATCTTCTTCATTTCTTTGACGGCCTCAGCCCATTGTTCAGGCGTCGCGTCTTCGGGATTGATCTCCTTTTTCTTGAGGATTTCACGCGCCAAGAACTCCGGATTGCCGCCCAGCAGAATGTCGGTGCCGCGTCCGGCCATGTTGGTGGCAATCGTGACGGCCTTCTTGCGACCGGCTTGCGCGACAATCTCCGCTTCGCGCTCGTGGTATTTGGCGTTTAGCACATTGTGGGGGATGCCAAGCCTCTTGAGCCGCTTGGAGAGCATTTCTGAATTTTCCACCGAGACCGTGCCGACGAGCACCGGCTGTCCGCGCTCATAACAATCTTTGATCTCCTGCACGACGGCGTCCCATTTCTCGGCCAGCGTTTGGTAGACCAAATCGGGACGATCGTCACGGATCATCGGCCGGTGCGTTGGGATCACCACCACATCGAGGTTATAGATTTTGGCGAATTCTTCTGCTTCGGTTTCCGCCGTGCCGGTCATGCCAGCCAGCTTCTCGTACATACGAAACAGATTCTGGAAGGTGATCGTGGCCAACGTCTGATTTTCCGGCTCGATGCGCACGCCCTCCTTGGCTTCAATTGCCTGATGCAAACCGTCTGACCACCGCCGACCCGGCATGAGGCGTCCGGTGAAATCGTCCACGATGATGATCTCGCCATCTTTGTTCACGTAGTGACGGTCTAAGTGGTAGAGCGTGTGAGCCACGAGCGCCTGATTGACGCAGTGGAGAATCTCCATGTTGGCTGGATCAAACAAATTGCCACAGTTGAGCAGTTGTTCAGCCCGCTCAACGCCGCTCTCGCTCAATGCGGCTGAGCGTGCTTTCTCATCCACCATGAAGTCAATGTCTCGACGCAATCGTCGCACAACGGCGTCGGCGTCGTAGTAGCGTTGTGTGTTCTCTTCCGACGGGCCGGAGATGATCAACGGCGTGCGCGCTTCATCAATCAGAATCGAATCAACCTCGTCAACGATGGCGTAGTAGTGGCCGCGCTGCACGCATTGGCTCAATTCATACTTCATGTTGTCGCGCAGGTAGTCAAATCCAATCTCGTTATTCGTGCCGTAGGTGATGTCGCAGGCGTACATCTGACGGCGCTCGTTGTCGTCCAGCTCGTGAATGATCTTGCCAACGGTCAAACCGAGGAAGCGATAAATCTTGCCCATCCATTCCGCGTCGCGCTTGGCCAGGTAGTCGTTGACGGTGACGATATGCACGCCTCTGCCGGCCAACGCGTTGAGATAGGCCGGCAGGGTTGCCACCAGTGTTTTACCTTCACCGGTCTTCATCTCTGCGATTTTGCCTTCATGCAGCACGATCCCGCCGATCAGTTGCACGTCGAAGTGGCGCATGCCGGTTGTGCGGACCGACGCTTCGCGCACGACGGCAAACGCTTCCGGCAACAATTCGTCCAGCGCCTCCTGCAGCCGGACTTTCATGTGCTCTTCTGGCACTGACTCGAGCATTCGATCAAGTCGTTGTCGGAACTCAGCGGTTTTGTCTCGCAGTTGCTGGTCAGTCAATTTCTTGACCTCCGGCTCCAGCGCGTTGATCTGTTCGATGCGTGGACGGAGTCGCTTTAGGTAACGCTCATTGGCACTTCCAAAGATGGCGGTAAGAATTTTGTTGAACATTGCTCAAGTCCTTGGCCGGAAGATGATTCAGGCAAAGAATTTTAGTGACAGTCATGTGACAAGGCAACCACCAAGCGCGAACAGCCGCGCCCTTGTCCAGGCATGCAGCGTAAGGGTCTCTTCATACAAACACGGTGAGCACTTCATTGGATAGCGTCAGCCCACGACGTGTCAGTTTCAACCAGCCGTTTTCTCGGCTGACCAATCCTGCTTCGATCAATGGCGTCAACGCTTCTTCGTACTCAGCCCACACGTCTATGCCATAGTGCGTTTGAAACTGGTGCAGGTTGATCCCGCCGATTTGTCGCAATCCGAGGAACAAGGCTTCTTGTCGGCGCGTCTGCTGAGTGACAGGCGTTCGCATCCAGATGGCGTGACCCAGCCGACCAACCTGTTCGATGTAGGCGCCAGGCGTTTTCACATTGACGCGACGCTCAACCCAATCATAGCTGGCCGCGCTGCAACCGAATCCAAGATATGGTGTGTCTGACCAGTACTTGAGGTTATGACGCGAGCGGAATCCAGGCAGCGCCCAGTTGGAAAGTTCATAGTGCTCATATCCTTCAGCCCGCGCGCGATCCAACAGCAGCTCGTACATCTGAACGCTCAATTCTTCATCCGGTTGAGGCCAACGTCCCCGTTGGAGCTGTCTGGCCAACGGCGTGCCTTCATGCACCTCCAGCAAATAGGCGGAGATATGTGTTGGCCGCAGCGCCAAGGCTTGATCGAGAGTATATTGCCACTCGGTCAGTGATTGGTTGGGCAAGCCGATGATCAAATCCAGATTGAGATTGCTCAGTCCAGCCTCTCGCAAAATCCTAAAACATGCCCACACGTCTTGCGCCGTATGCCTGCGCCCTAACTGGCGCAGATGGCGCTCAATGAACGATTGCGCGCCGATGCTGACGCGATTGATGCCGATTCGTCTGAGTTGTTCAGCCTTCTCTTCGTTGATGGATTCGGGGTTGGCTTCGAGTGTGACCTCTGGATCATCAGCGATGGTGAAGTGGTGATGAACTGCCTCAATGATTTGTTGCAGTTGCTCAGCGGTCAGTAGCGCCGGCGTGCCGCCGCCGAAATAGATCGTATCTGCTGTCAGCCCGTCCGGATACAGGTTGGCGCGCGTGTGAGCGATCTCGTTGATAACCGTCTCAACGTAAGGCTGCCTCAACCGGGCCGGGAAAACGCCGGCGTCGAAATCACAGTAAGCGCAGTGATACGGGCAGAAGGGAACATGAATGTAAATGCCCCATACTGGCATGGTGTCACCAGAACATCACGTTAGCAAAGGCAAGGTTGTGAGCCGAGCGGTTGCCAGCCATCGCTCTAACCGGCAGCAGCCGGCCGGCCATCGTTTGAAGCGCGGTTGCAAACACGCATTTGTTCATAGGCAGGGCAATTGTAAAGCTGATCACATCAGAGGGCAACCACCAGCTTACAGGCGCTCTTTTTGATCGAGTGTGGATTGACCAACGTTGTTGACGGGCTTTTCCCCTCACGATCAGCAGACTGTCACTAAGGCCAGCGAATCAACCTCAGCCGGTTACGAAGCCATCACGTTGTCGTGCTACAATTCGCTCACAGAGGTGAACGCTTATGAGGAAATGGATAACCATCGCCATGCTGCTTGTTGTTGGATTATGGTGGCTCCACCCGATGAGTGGACTGGCTCAAAGCGGGCGGCAAAGACCAGCCATTCGTCCGCGTCCAACTGAGCCAGAGAAACAGCCAGCAGAGAAGACGCCGGAGAAGGCTCCTGAGCCGAGCGCTGAGCCGAACACCGGAGCCATTGCTGCCGGCGGCCAGATTGTCAAACGGGCGTTTGATCCCAAAACGGCCACCATGCGGTTCCTTTTGAAGAATGGATTGACGGTGCTGGTTCGTGAGAAATACGCCAGGCCGATGGTCGCGATTGCAGCCTATGTCAAGGCCGGACGACTGAACGAGCCGGAAGGAAGTTGGGGCGTCGCGCAGCTCGTTCAGCGACTGTTGCTGCACGGCACAACCCGTCGGCCTAAGACGCAAGCTGTGCGCGAACTGCGCATGCTGGGCGGTGTGTTTGATGCGCATACAGCCGACGACCATACGGTTTATCGCGTGGCGCTTCCCGCAGAGAAAGCACGTCAAGCATTGGACATTTTGGCCGACATGCTGCAACAGCCTGCATTCGACCCAGAAACCATTAAGCGGCAAGCTGAGCTGCTGTGGCAGGAGTACGATGCGCGTCAAAATGATCTGGCCACGCAGGCATCTTCGGCCGTTGCTGCATTGGCCATGCCGGGCCATCCGATTGCCCGCATGCCGGCCATTGAGAGCCTGCGAGCGATCCCGGTGGAAGCTGCTGTCGCGTTCTACCAGACGCATTACAGGCCGGGGAATGTCATCCTCAGTTTGGTGGGCGCGGTGAATCCGTTCACTGTCATCGAGCCGATTCAACGCGGTTACGGCGCGTGGCCTATCGTAGAGCTCAGCCCGCAGCCCGCAGAGCACAGACTGCAGAAATCGCAAGGCGGCGAGCAGAAGGCGGAAACGACGGCTCAGGAGACGCGAGTTAGCCGTCAAGAATCGAGCCCGATGAATCCACAACCCGCAATCCAATTGGCGGCGCCGCCTCGACCGCAATCCGAAGAGCAGACGGCGACTGGTAATCAATTGCGCTACGATCGAAAGGAGATGGCAATTGATCAGGCGTTGCTCACGGTCGGCTATCGGCTTGATGCCATCGAGCCGTCGGATCGAGCTGCCCTCGACGTATTGGCTGCCGTGCTTGGCCTGGGGCAGATGTCGCAGCTTCAGCACGAATTGCAATCGGTTCTGTCGGCGCCTGCGACGCTGACACGACTCACGTTGTCACGAGCCATCACTGGCGAGTCGCGGGCTATAGAATTATGGTTGTTTCAGTGCTGGGCGCCACCACGACAGTTCAATGCAGCCGAGCTGGCATTCTTTAATTTGATCCAGCGACTGCGTCGTGAGTTCATCTCACCTGGCCAGTTGCAACGAGCACAATCATTGTTGGAACGGCAGTTTTACGATCGTCGCGCCATGTTGCACGACGAAGCCGCCGAATTAGCGCAAGCCGAGGCAGTGATGGGTGAGTATCAGGAAGCCGATCGTTTCGTCGAGCGGATTCGCAGTGTCACGGCCGAGCAGGTACAGCGGGTCGCGGCCAAGTATTTTATGCTCACGAATGTCGCTATCTACGAAGTGCTCCCGCCAGGGCTGAGCGCGCCGGGCACAACGGCCGAGAGTATTGCTAACTGGCTGACCAAACAGATTCCCGGAATTGACAAGCCGGTCGAAGCCGGCCGAGCCGCATCGTCCCCTGCCATGCCGTTCATCCGCCAAGGGCAACGTGCGCGTCCGACAGACGAGACCGAAGCGATGCTGTTTTCACTGCAACCGGAGCCAATTCGCAACTATTCGGTTCTGCGCGGTTCGCGCGCTTACGTGCGTGAAGACCGCGCGCGTCCGACGGTGGCAATAGGACTTTTCTTTCAGGGAGGCCGCCTGTTTGAAGAGGCCGCCAATAACGGCATCACTGAATTGATGCTGCGCGCGATGGCGCGTGGCGTCAAAAGCAAATGGAATCCAGAGACCGGCGCGCCAATCGAACGCGGCGACGAAGTGGCTGTTTCGGGCGACATGCTGGCGATCCAATTGGAGCAGCTTGGCGCCGAGCTACATATTGTCAACGAGGCAGACTTTTTTGGTTTCATCCTGAACGTCTTATCCCGCAATCAGGAACAGGCGCTCAGAACATTGGTAGATATCATCGAACGACCCACATTTGAAGAGGCAAATGTAAATCACGCCCGCGCGGCGTTACTGAGTGAAATTCGTCGGCGCGGTCCGCAGCCGCGCCAGTTGGCCTGGCAGGCGCTGCTCGGATCGCATCCGTATGGTTTGCCACGGCTGGGTCAGGCCCAGGTCGTTCAGGCTCTCACCGCCCAGCAATTACGCGCGTGGCGCGAGCGCACCATTGGTCAGCAATTTCCTATTGCGATCATCGTGGGTGATACGGACGGCTCGATTCTGGTCTCCAATGTAATCGGTAGAGAATTCCGTCGCCAGGAGACAGATCGAACATTCCGCGCCGTTATCCCGTCGCCCCCTGCTCAACCGCGCGAGCAGGCGCAGGCGGACAACACCTTGTCAGCCCTGACTGTCGGTTTTCTGGCGCCGCAAAACAAGATGGACGAGCACGACGTGTTTGATGTGATTCAACAGCTCATGTCAGGCGCTGGCAGTCGGCTGACAGATCAACTGTGCGGTGAATCAACGTTGGCCTATCACGCAGAAGCGATCTATGAGCCGCGGCTCCTGTCCGGTGGCTTTTTCGCTTCGCTACTGCTTCGACCGGAACACGACGCGCCCGCCCGTGATGTGTTGGAGCGGGAGTTCAACCGGCTCGTGGCCGAGCCTATCGGAGATGATGAGCTGGCTCTCGGCGTCAATTCAGCCGTCAGCGCCCACGCTGTAAGACTTGATCAGCATGTTGCTCGCGTCTTGGCTTACACGCGACGCATCTTCTTGAATGGCCAGCCTGCCGACGTGGATGCTTACAGTGAGCGAGTGCGTGCTGTGACCAAAGAGAAAATTCGCGCTGTTGCCGGCCAGTATTTCAAATGGACTCAACGCGGCGTGGGCGTGGTCCGCAAGCCCTGAAAACTGGCGCTGCTTACGCTGGTTTCTCAGCACGGTTTTGCACCTCAAGGTGTGAGGACTTTCGAGAAACAGCGATCATCTCTCCTAAAAATAACATTTTCATCCTTCGTGGTGTGCGATAGCACATGAGCGATTCCTCGCTTTATCTTGGAGTGCGCCGGCAGAGCGAAGCGGCGACGGCGCTTTCTCCTCAGAAAAAGTGGCACGGGCGTTCCCGCCTGTGGCGTTCTTGATCGTTTCTGGGCGTCGTCCAGACGGCATGAACAACTCCTTAGAAAAAGTGGCACAGGCAATTCCTGCCTGCACTTCATTTTCATGGTTCGTGGCGGTCGCGGAGCACATGGGCGATTCCCTTAACATGTCATAGGCATGCTCTGAAAACTGGTACTCGATCATGGAACCTCTTCAGCCCTAACTGGTCCGCGGAATTCTGAAACCAGCAATCTCCTCCAATCTTCTATAATGGCTGTAAGCCCGCTTCCATCCTGTTTCTCCGGAACAAGAAAGTCCTCATCAATTTCCTTGATCACGCCACTGACGTAATCTCGCGCAGTGAATATGATTAGAAGCGGTCTCATAAATACACCTGAGCAGAATCATGATGCAGCCCAGATAAACGAAGCCGAGAAAGTTCTCTGGATGATACTTCTGGCGCACAACCAAGCGTCGAAAGCTTTGCCGCCACGCCCGCAGCCGCTCCACCTTCCCCCGTCGCATGGAGCGGCGCAACCGGCGACCATCCTGCGTGGCCGCCTTCGGTTCTTCTTGTGCGGCGCGATCATTTGAATGCCCCGTCGGCCATCTTCTGGCGAAGCCGATTATTGTCGTAGACCCGGTCGCCGACCAATCGCTCAGGCTCCTGTGAGACAACGCGTTGATCGAGCGTTGCTTCGACAAGGGTGACTTCATGCGGGCGAGCAGACGCCATGTTGACGGCGCCAGCAAGACCAGCGTCGTCTGCTACGGCCATGAGCTTCGTCCCTTTGTCCCGCTTGGTCTTTCCCACGTCGAGACCCTTTCTTTTGCGACAACAAATGTGCCGTCAGTGAAGCATTCGGACAGGTCAATTCGGCCGCGTTGGCGCAGGTCTTCCGCCAGCGCCTGCAGCACCTGCCGTAACGTTCCGTCCCGTACCCACTGTTGGAATCGGCGATGGCACGTCTGGGAGGGAGGAAAGCGCTCAGGCAGATCGTTCTACCCAGCCCCGCTCCGCAGGACCTAGAGAATGCCCTTAAGCACCTCTGCCGTATCTCTCCACGGCCGGCCACGACCGTCTTCACGGTGTGCAGGAGGTGGACTAAGAGGCTCGATCACTGCCCATTGCTCGTCGCTTAATTCTTCTAGTCTTGCCATAACTTTGTAACAAACCGGGGTATTTATGAGACCGCTTCTAGTTTGATCATTGGACTTTGTTTCGGATTTCGGGTGTGGTGCTTGGGATTTCCCCGCAGGGGCTTCGGATTTTTTGTAGTTTGGTCATTGGACTTTGTTTCGAGTCTCGGATTTGGAGCTTCGGATTTCCCCTTCTGCGCAGTTGGTTTTTTATGATGCGGTCGCGCTGGGTTCTGATCAACCGCTGCTTCTCTTTGAGTTTGCTATACTTGACAATTTAGTCAGATTATGTCAGACTTCGGTCTTAAGTTGGAAGTTACGTTATGAGAATTACTGCACAAGAGGAATACGGCCTGCGTTGCATCCTGCAATTGGCGATGCAACCACCAAACACCACATTGTCAGTGAAGGAAATTGCTAGTCGTGAGGGGCTCTCTGTCGCGTATGTTGAGAAGCTTCTCTATCTGCTCAATCGTGCCGGTTTGGCCAAGAGCGTGCGTGGCAGCAGCGGCGGTTATTGTTTGAGCCGGCCGCCCGAGCAGATCTCTCTTGGCGAAGTGATACGAGCCTTGGGCGGGTTCGCATCGGATGTGGAGATTTGCAATCAGTTCACCGGCAATCTGGACTCGTGCGTGCATATTCGTAATTGTGGGCTACGCCCCCTGTGGAAGGTGGCTTTTTATGTTCAAAGCATGCTCGACCGTATTTCTTTGTTGCAACTGCTTGACGATGAGAGTGAAGTGGAGATGAGACTGATGGCCAAGAGCCGCGCTCAGTTTGAAGCAGTCTAAATTTTTTTCGGCTTAATCATGACTTTTTAGTGTGGAATAAATCAGCACGGGGGAGAGGGTATGACCTCGACAACGATTCAAGAACTGGCCAGCAAGGAGTACAAGTACGGATTCGTAACTGATATCGAAGCCGATGTTGTGCCGCGCGGATTGAATGAGGACATCATTCGCCTGATTTCGGCCAAGAAGAACGAACCTGAATTCATGCTGGAGTGGCGCCTGAAAGCGTATCGTCACTGGCTCACCATGCAAGAGCCGCGATGGCAGAACGTCCACTATCCGCCGATTGACTATCAAGACATCATTTACTATGCCGCTCCCAAGCTGAAGCAGCGGCCCAAGAGCCTGGATGAAGTTGACCCGGTCTTGTTGGAGACCTATGAAAAGCTCGGCATTCCGCTTCGGGAGCAAGAAATTCTAGCTGGCGTCGCTGTGGATGCCGTGTTCGACAGCATTTCGGTCGCCACGACGTTTAAGGACAAGCTGGCGGAGTTAGGCATCATCTTCTGTGCATTTTCTGAGGCGGTTCAGCATCACCCCGAGTTGGTGCAGCAGTATCTTGGCTCAGTTGTGCCGTACACCGACAATTTCTTTGCTGCGTTGAACTCGGCTGTCTTCAGTGATGGATCGTTTGTGTATGTTCCCAAAGGCGTGCGCTGTCCGATGGAGCTGTCCACGTACTTCCGCATCAACGCGGCGGATACAGGCCAGTTTGAGCGGACGCTGATCATTGCGGATGAGGGCGCTTACGTCTCGTATTTGGAAGGATGCCATCCGGCTGGCGAGCAAGTATGGACACCGACCGGCTGGGTTAACATTGAGCGGTTGAAGCCGGGTGATGTAGTCTACGACCACACCGGCTCGCCACAGAAAGTACGGGCCGTCATGACACGACATCATCGAGGCGAGATGATCACGATTCGTCCTGTCTCCCGATACAATCAATTCCGTTTGACGCCGGAGCATCCTGTGCTCGCCATCAAGCGAGCCGCAGTGGTAGTGAAGCGTCAGCCCCGGAACGGATGGTTGCCCGAAGCCGACACTCAGAAACTCCTTGAAGCTGAACCCACGTGGATTCCTGCTGGCCAGCTTGAAAAGGGAGACTTTGTGCTCATTCCAAAATTACGGTGTGCAGGGGCACCTGCCTTTACGAATGAGGAAGTGGAACTGCTTGGGTATTATTTGGCTGAAGGAAGTTCCTACTACAACGAGGCCAATAAGCAATACACCAATCAATTTTCGTTTGGCTTGCATGAGACCACAATCATCAACCGGGTTCGCACCCTCATTAAGAATGTGACGGGACGCCCAGCCTATCTGATCGAACAGCCGGACCGGAATGGTGCTGGAATCAGCTTCTTTTCGGAGCAGTATTCCGATTGGTTCATCCGTCACTGTGGGAAAGGCGCCTGTTCAAAGCGCTTAAGCGCGGAGCTCATGAGCCTTTCAACGCGGCAGACGAGGATTTTCTTGGACGCTTATCTGGCCGGCGACGGAAACATTTGTGACCGCCAGAACTCCCGGATGATTCGGTTCTGCACAGGCTCGGAAACCGTCGCGCAACAGATTCAGATGCTGCTGAATCGTTTGGGCACGTATGCGTGGGTACAGGTTCGAGAAGGCGGAGATGTGAAATTCTCTAACCACTCGGACCGAACGATTCACCGTCAGCCGCTCTACCATGTTGGCTACACGGATACCAAGAAGTGGAGTATGGTCCGCGAAACAGAGACACATTTTATCGTTCCAATTCAAGAGGTGAGGCGGGAACCCTATGATGATTTCGTCTTCAACATTGATGTTGATCGAACGCACAGTTATTTAGTTCGCGGTGTGGCTGTCCACAACTGCACGGCGCCCAAACGGGATGAGAATCAACTGCACGCAGCGGTCGTTGAGTTGATCGCGTTAGATAATGCGACGATCAAGTATTCAACCGTGCAGAATTGGTATCCCGGCGATAAGGATGGCAATGGCGGCATCTATAATTTCGTCACGAAACGTGGCAAGTGTCTGGGGAAGAATTCCAAAATTTCGTGGACACAAGTCGAAACCGGTTCGGCCATCACATGGAAATATCCGAGTTGTATTTTGCAAGGCGACAACTCAGTCGGCGAGTTTTATTCAGTTGCATTGACCAACAACTATCAACAGGCGGACACCGGCACGAAGATGATTCACATTGGCAAAAACACGCGCAGCACGATCGTCTCGAAAGGCATCTCTGCCGGTCACGGTCAGAACACGTATCGCGGCATGGTCAAGATTCTCAAGAGCGCCGATAATGCCCGGAATTATTCGCAGTGCGATTCGTTGCTGCTCGGCGACAAATGCGGCGCGCATACGTTCCCCTACATTGAAGTGAGAAACAGCACGGCGCAGATGGAACACGAGGCGTCAACCTCAAAGATCGGCGAGGATCAAATTTTCTATTGTCAGCAACGCGGCATCTCAGCGGAAGATGCTGTTTCGATGATCGTCAACGGCTTTTGTAAAGAAGTCTTCCGCGAGCTGCCGATGGAGTTCGCCGTCGAAGCGCAGAAGCTGCTGGGCATCAGCCTGGAAGGTAGTGTGGGATGAAGGAGTCAAGAAAGACGATGTTAGAAATTCGCAATCTGCATGCCAGCGTCGAAGGGAAGCAAATTCTGAATGGGATTACCCTGACGGTGAACGCTGGTGAAGTGCATGCCATTATGGGACCGAATGGGTCGGGCAAAAGCACGCTGGCACATGTGCTCTCGGGGCGCGACCATTACGAGGTGACTCAGGGGGAAGTGCTCTATCAAGGCAAAAACCTATTGGAGATGCCGCCGGAGATTCGCGCGCGAGAAGGCATTTTCCTGGCGTTTCAGTATCCGGTGGAGATTCCCGGCGTGAGCAATGTCTACTTCTTGAAGGCTGCGCTGAATTCCATTCGCAAGTATCGCGGTCAGCCGGAACTGGACGCGCTCGATTTTTTGAACCTCGTCAAAGAGAAGATGAAATTGGTCGAAATGGATGAAAGCCTCATCAACCGTCCCGTCAATGAAGGCTTTTCCGGCGGCGAGAAGAAACGTAACGAAATTTTTCAGATGGCTGTGCTAGAACCGAAGCTGGCCATCCTCGACGAGACTGATTCCGGCCTGGATATTGACGCGCTGCGGATTGTCGCCAATGGCGTCAATGCGCTGCGAAGTCCTGAGCGCGCGATGATTGTCATCACCCACTACCAACGGTTGCTCCAGTACATCGTGCCGGATTTTGTCCATGTGTTGTCGGACGGGCGTATAGTCAAATCGGGCGGGAAAGAGTTGGCGTTGGAATTGGAAGAGAAAGGCTACGCTTGGATTGAAGAAGAGGCGGCGCGGCTGGCGCGTGCCTCGGAGTGAGCGTCATGACGAACACGCAGCCGGTGCAAGACAGCACGATTCATGCTTGGTTAGAGCCGTTGCATAAAGCGTTCCCCCGCGGCGAACCTGGTTGGCTTCAGGCGATTCGCCGCGCGGCGCTCGAACAGTTCGTTGAACGCGGGTTCCCCACGACGCGGGATGAAGAGTGGCGGTTCACCAATGTCGCGCCGATTGCGCGGCAGCAGTTTCACCCAGCCCGAACGAATCCTGCCGCAGTGACTCCTGAGATGGTGAGTCGTTTCACGTTTGGGTGTTGGCAATGTCATACGTTAGTGTTTGTCAACGGCGTCTATGAGCCGGCGCTTTCGTCGCGGCAGGCGTTGCCCGCTGGCGTCGTGGCGCAAGGGCTTGGCCATGTGTTGAAGCATGAACCGGCGTGGTTGGAGCCGCACCTGGCTCGTTACGCCCGCATTGAGCAGCAGGCGTTCGTCGCGTTGAACACCGCGCTGATGGAAGATGGCGCGTTTGTCTACATTCCAGCCGGCGTGGTGGTTGACGCTCCGATTCATCTTTTGTTCATTTCGACTGCGGATGAACCGGCCGCCCTGGCACAGCCGCGAAACTTAATCGTGGTCGAAGCGAACGCGCAGGTCAACTTGATCGAGAGCTACGTTGGGTTGGATGGCGGCATCTATTTCACCAATGCGGTGACGGAAATCGTTGCTGGTGATCGCGCCGTGATTGATCATTACAAGCTGCAACGGGAAAGTCTCAAAGCGTTTCACGTGGCCACGTTGCAAGTCTCTCAAGGCCGGCAGAGCAGCGTCTCGACTCACTCGATTTCGCTGGGCGGTCGGCTCGTGCGCAATGACGTGAACGTCGTCTTGGCTGGCGAAGGGTGCGACTGCACGCTGAACGGATCGTACATGGTCAAGGATCACCAACATGTAGACAACCACACGCTCATTGATCATGCCCAGCCACATGGCACAAGCCGCGAACTCTACAAAGGTATCCTCGACGATCACGCCAGCGGCGTGTTCAACGGACGGATCATCGTGCGTCCCGGCGCGCAAAAGACCGATGCGCGCCAAACGAATAAGAATTTGCTTTTGTCCGAGGATGCCTTGGTCAACACCAACCCGCAGTTAGAAATCCATGCTGACGATGTCAAGTGCACGCACGGGGCGACCATCGGCCAGTTGGATGCCGATGCGCTCTATTACTTGCGCGCGCGCGGCATTGATTTGGAGACGGCGCGGCACATCCTGACGTACGCATTTGCCAGCGACATCCTCAGCCGCATCAAGATCGCGCCGATTCGCACCGGCCTAGAATGCGGCTTGTTCATGAATGTGCCGCACGGCCACACCACATTGGAGGAGTTATGAGCATCGCGGCGGAGACATTTCGAGCGACGACTTCATTCGACGTTTGGCGCATCCGCCAGGATTTTCCCATCCTCAAGCAACGGGTTCATGGCAAACCGCTCGTCTATCTGGATAATGCGGCAACCAGCCAGAAGCCGCAGCGAGTCATTGATGCCGTATGTCAGTTTTACGCGGAGGACTGCTCCAACATTCATCGCGGCGTTCATGCCCTGAGCGAGCGCTCAACGCAAACCTATGAGCAGGCTCGTGTGAAGGTGCAACGCTACATCAATGCTGCGTCCGAGCGGGAGATCATCTTCGTGCGTGGCACGACTGAAGGCATCAATCTCGTCGCTCAAACATTCGGCCGGAGCCGCGTGCAGCCCGGCGATGAAATCGTCATCTCGGCCATGGAGCATCACTCGAACATCGTGCCTTGGCAATTGCTTTGCCAGCAGACGGGCGCGCGACTGCGCGTGATCCCGATGAATGACGATGGTGAATTGTTGCTGGACGAGTATGAGAAGCTGCTCAGTGACCGGACCAAATTGGTATCGGTCGTTCACGTCTCAAACGCGCTTGGCACGATTAACCCCATCCGTCACATGATTGCTTTGGCGCATGAGCGGAAGATTCCGATAATGATTGATGGAGCGCAAGCGGTGCAACATCTGAAGGTGGATGTGCAAGAGCTGGATTGCGATTTTTACACGTTTTCCGGCCACAAATTGTACGGGCCGACGGGCATTGGCGTGCTCTATGGGAAGGCTCATTTGCTCGATGCAATGCCTCCCTACCAAGGCGGTGGCGATATGATTCGCTCGGTTACGTTTGAGCAGACAACATACAATGACCTCCCTTACAAATTTGAAGCGGGCACACCGAACATTGCCGGCGCTATCGGGCTTGGCGCGGCGATTCAGTATGTCAATGAGATCGGCCTGGAGGCGATTGCCGCTTACGAACATGAACTGCTTGTGTATGCGACCGAGGTTGTGTCAAACATTCCGGGGTTACGCATCATCGGCACCGCGCGGCAGAAAACCAGTGTGCTCTCCTTCACGCTTGCCGGCGTGCATCCACACGACATCGGCACGATTCTCGATCAGGAAGGCATTGCCATTCGCACTGGCCATCATTGCGCACAGCCCGTCATGGATCGGTTCGGCGTGCCGGCGACGGCTCGCGCCTCGCTGGCGTTTTACAATACCAAAGAGGAGATTGATGCGCTCGTCGCCGCATTGCACAAGGTCAGGGAGGTGTTTGGTTAATGTCTGATTTACGCGATCTCTACCAAGAGGTCATTCTGGATCACAACAAGCGGCCGCGCAATTTTGGTAAGCTGGAGCATCCCACTCATGAGGCCAAAGGCCACAATCCATTATGCGGAGACAAAGTAACGGTCTATCTGGTGGTCGAAAGCGGTGTGATTCAAGAGATCATGTTTGAAGGCGCTGGGTGTGCCGTCTCAACAGCCTCTGCGTCGGTCATGACGGAAAGTTTGAAAGGCAAAACGCCCGCCGAAGCGCAGGCGTTGTTCGAGAAATTCCACAGTCTGGTGACAGGTCAACCGGAGCCCTCAACTGAAGGCCCGCAACTCGGCAAACTGGAAATTTTTGCCGGCGTGCGGAAGTATCCGGTGCGCGTTAAGTGCGCCACCTTGCCCTGGCACACGATGCGGGCGGCATTAGAACACAAGACGGACGCCGTCTCAACCGAATGATTTCGATCGTGCATCGCTGGTGTAGGAGTCAACGATCATGCAAGCAAATTCCAATCCGATTGAAAATATGATTACGGCTCAAGAGCTGCGTGAGCGCGTCATCGAGCAACTGCGTCAAGTTTACGACCCGGAGATTCCCGTCAATATCTACGAGCTGGGCATGGTTTATGATGTTGACGTGGATGCGGCCGGTGGGGTGTACATTCGCATGACGCTGACGTCGCCGGCCTGTCCGGTGGCCGGCTCGTTGCCGGGCGAAGTTGAAGCCAAGCTGCGAGCCATCGAAGGCGTCACGTCGGTCATGGTTGATCTGGTGTGGGACCCACCCTGGTCGCCCGAAATGATGTCGGAAGTGGCGAAGCTTCAACTCGGCTGGTGAGACGAACGGAAGAGCTGCCGACAAATCACCGCAAAGGCGCAAAGAACGCATCTATGGAATTCGACTACGCCACCTGGGCGTCCTCTGGGATTATTGGCTGCGATGCTGATAGCAACGGCCGCCGCCACGAACCCGCCGCCGGCACGGTGTCCCTTTCTTGGTGATCGCGCCGCAGAGACTAGACGGAACCTTGGGCTTTGCCGAACGCGATGGACGAACAAAGGACGGTTCCGCTGCGCTCTCATTCGACACGTTCTGCTCCAATGAATCGTTTGGCAGTGGCTGTGTGCCCGTTGGTTGATCGGGGAAGAATGTCGCTCGGTCTTGTGTTATTGCGCTCTGAGAAGCTATGAGCAATGGCGGGGATGGTTCATGATGACGGACGGCGCTCCAACTGCCTAAGCTAAATCCTATGACGGCGCCGAGCGCCAACACAGCCATTGTGCGGCCCAGCCAACCGGTGTGAATTTTGGGCGCACAATCGGGGCAGAAGCCGCTGCTGTGCCAGGGACGCCAGCGCTCTCGCTCGATACGTTGGCCGCATTCGCAACAGTACTTGGGCCGGTACATCATGGCGCTGAGTTTATCACGTCTGGGCAGCGCGTGGCCACTTGATCTGACCCGATTCGACCGCTACCATACGTCGCCTATGACGATCAAAGTTTACACAACACCCTGGTGTCCGGACTGTCGGCTGGCCAAACAGTTTCTCGCTGAATGGAACATCCAGTACGAAGAAATCAACATTGATGAGAATCCCGATGCAGCGCAACACGTCATTGAACTGAACAATGGCAAGCGCAAAGTGCCAACATTCGAGCTTGAGGGATACTCCTTCGCTTGTTCGCCGTTTAATGTGGATGTGTTGCGGCAAGGTCTTGCGCCGGTGCTGAACCAATAACTCCCAACGCGATCATTGCTTCTTCTCGCACAAACGGGTTGTCATCGTTGAGGCAGCGCTCGATAGCAGGCCGCCACGTGCTGATAGGAAATTGCCCAAGCGCCCAGACGGCATGGCCGCGAATGATCGGATCAGGATCAGATTGAGCCAGACGCGCTAACAGTGGGATCGCCGGTTCATAGTTCGTGTTGGCTGCGACAATTGCCGCATTTCGCGCCAGTCCTCGACGTTTAGCGCGTCGCAAGGCCGTGTGACGGAAGCGCTGAGCAAACGCTTCGTCCGATTGAATGCCAAGCGCCTCTTCCACGCGGAGCGTCTTACCAACGCCTGATTCCGCGCGGAATTCGCTCCACCTCGTTTCTGGCAATTGACGATTATGTGGACAGACTTCTTGACAGACGTCGCAGCCAAATAACCAATCACCCAGCAACGGGCGTAGCTGACGGGGAATCACGCCCCGATTTTCAATCGTGTGATAGGAGATACAGCGTCGCGCGTCAACAACGTATGGTCGCGCAATGGCGCCGGTCGGACACTGTGCGATGCAATCGAGCGCACCGATACACACACGGGTGTCGGGCGCATCAGGCGCCAGTTCCACGTCGAGCAAGATATCCGAGAGAAACACCCACGAGCCGAATTGATCAGTGATGAGGCATGAGTTGTAGCCGATGCGGCCAAGGCCAGCGCGACAGGCGACGGCACGCTCTAACAATGGCACAGCATCGGTAAAGCACCGTGCTGTCACCTTTCGGCCGAGCAGCTCTTCGATGCGCGCCACAAGCGCCCACAGCTTAGGAGGAATCACGTAGTGGTAATCCAATCCCCAGGCATAACGGGCAATGCGTCCTTCGCCAGGCCTGCGTTCGTCGAACTCGCCGCTATAGTAATTGACTGCCAGTGAAATGATCGAGCGCGCTGTCGGCGCCAGTTGCTGGGGTCGCGCGCGCAATGTTGGGTTGCGCTGCATGTAGGTCAGGTCCGCTGCCATGCCATCTTCAAGCCATGTTAGGTAGCGGCGCTCGTCGTCCGACAGCGGGACGATGCGAGTCACGCCGACGGCATCGAATCCTAACTGCCTGGCTTGCCGCTTGACCTCGGCTGTGAGCTGCTCGATGCGCATGCCGAACACTTTACCAATCGGCGCGTGGGTTGACAATGATGAAGTCAGCCGCCGTATAATCCCGCCTTCGAGAAATCCTAGCGGATACACCGATGGAGGCTGGATGAACGTCGCATTTTTGTTTCCCGGTCAGGGTTCGCAAGCCGTCGGCATGGGCAAAGACCTTTATGAAAATTTCCCGCTGGCCAAGGAGCTGTTTGCGCAGGCGAACGACGCGCTCGGATTTGACATCGCCAAGCTCTGTTTTGAAGGGCCGGACGAACAACTGGTGCTCACCGCCAACACGCAGCCAAGCATCTTGCTGGTCAGTTATGTCGCCTTTCGGCTGTTAAATCGGATGCCGATCGTAGCAGCCGGTCACAGTTTAGGGGAGTACTCGGCCTTGACGGCGGCTGGCGCTTTGTCGCTGGCGGATGCGCTGCGACTGGTTCGCCTTCGTGGACAATTCATGCAGGAAGCCGTGCCGGTCGGTGTGGGCGCGATGGCTGCGCTGATCGGCGCTGATGTGGCCCGGGTCGAAGAGTACGTGGCCGCACGTCAAGCTGAAGGTCGCTTGATTGAGATTGCCAACTACAACAGCCCGCAGCAGCTCGTCTTATCAGGACGACGCACGGATATTGAGCAAGCCGTGCAGGACTTGAGCGCGTACAAGGCGAAGCTGCTGGCCGTGAGCGCGCCGTTTCATTGCAGTTTGATGAAGCCAGCGGAAGAGCGGCTGGCCGCGGAGATTGATAAACTCAGGTTCTCTGACTTGCAATTTCCTATCTACACGAATGTGGAGGTTGAGCGCGTGACATCAGGTGAACGCGCCGCGCGCGCGCTCAAGCGGCAGGTCAGCCGTCCTGTACGCTGGACGGAAACAATTCGGCAGATGATTCACCGAGACCGGGTCACGCATTTTGTCGAGATCGGTCCCGGCGCCGTGCTCACGGGCTTGGTCAAGCGGATTGCGAAAGCTGAGGAACAGCAGGTCGCTACGCTGAACGTCTCGGACACTGCTTCGTTGACCAAAACATTGGAGACGCTCGACGGCGCGTCGCCCGGCCTGTAATGGCAATAGCATTAAGTTAGCACGGTTTTTGGAGTGCGGTGACGTGTCACCGCTTTCAAAAGCTGCGACACGTCGCAGCACTGCAAGGCGGTCGCAACCATCTTGGCTTAACTTAATGCCATTGGCCTGTAATGGTCGGTGTGCTGCTGGGGTTCTCATGACGTTTTTGTGAGCTGTGAGCGCGGCGCTCAATTAACTGAAGACGAGCTGGCCTGCTGGTTGTGCGGCCACTGGCCCTGATAAATTCTATGCAAATCCGGCGACGCATTCACTTACAACGAGTCGGCGTGGTGATCAAGCCAACGCTTGACCCTGTCCATGCCGGAGAAGTGCTCTGTCGCCTTTCTGGCTGGCTGACCGAACATGGGATTGAGCTGGTCGCTGAGCCTGTGTTGCATCAACTTGCGCCGAACTGTCAGGCGCACATTGTGCCGCGTGAGGAGATGAGCCGGCAGGTTGATTTGATCATCGTGTTAGGCGGCGATGGAACGATGATTGCCACAGCGCGTAGTGTGGCTCAGCCGCCCGTGCCGGTGCTGGGCGTCAATTTCGGCGGGCTTGGCTACCTGACCGAGTTCACGCTGGACGAGCTGTTTCCCGCGTTGCAGATGATCCGTGACGGCGATTTTGCTGTGCAACGACGCATGATGTTAGACGCCAGTCTTTGGCGCCAAGGAGAATGGATCACAACGCACACCGTGTTGAATGACGCGGTGGTCAACAAAGGCTCGCTGGCTCGCATGATTCAGATTGAATGTCTCGTGGATGACCGGTATGTGACGACACTCCGCGCCGACGGATTCATTGTCGCCACTCCGACCGGTTCGACGGCCTACTCGCTCTCGGCTGGCGGTCCGATTGTCTATCCGACAATGGAAGCCATTCTGATCACGCCGGTCTGCCCGCACACATTGACTAATCGGCCGCTGGTGATCCCTTCTGAATCAACGGTCAAGTTGATTTTGCGTTCAGCTCGCGAAGAAGTCACACTGACGCTGGATGGGCAAACCGGCATCGCGTTGCAATGCGATGATCAGGTGATTGTCCGACGCAGCCAGAAGTTCTTCGAAGTCGTACAGCCGCCCGAGAAAAACTACTTTCAGGTGCTCCGCGATAAATTGCTCTGGGGAGCATGAACGCCCTCACTGGCCGGTGCGACGCAGCGATACATTGCTTTGGGGAGCATGAACAGCTTCACCGACCGGTGCGACTTTGTACGACTTAAGCGCGACCGAGCTTGCGCAACGCGCCCATTCAAGCTGTTGAAGCCGATTTTGGTAGATGCCAATGCAATGACGGTTCATCCGTATCGTTGCTTGCCGCCGGTGACTTCCTCCAGCACGCAGGCCAGCGCGTGCGTCAGTCTGACGCGATTGAACTGCTCGATGAAGCGTTGATCGGGGCGGTAATACGTGTGTCGGAACTGATCCACATCTGTGGCAATATCGGCCAGGACGCTAACCAGCCGGTCTATATCCTGTGGCTCAACAACCAAACCAACGCCTGCTTGGCGAAGTAGCTCGCTGGCGATGCCTTCCGGCGCGACGGCCAGCACGGGACGACCGGCATACAAGTATTCGAATAATTTGCCGGGATACCACTTGCGTCCTCCTTCATTGCCGACCAGCAAAAGCAGCAACACGTCAGCAGCCAGCATCTGCTGAATCGCGTCGTGATGTGAAATGCGTTTTTCCACATGCACGAACCCGTCCAGTTGATGCTCATGGATGAATTGCCATTTGGACGGCGGCAGTCCGCCGATGAAATTAACTTGGAGGTTAAGCCTGGCCGATTGGCGTCGCAGTTGGCTGAGCGCATCCAGCAGCGGCTGAGCCGCGTCGCCCCAGGCGATGCCTGTGTGTGTCAATTGCACAACGCGGTGGTGAGCGCGAGGTTCGTTGTGATTGTCTAATGGAGACGTGTGGCGCTGAACGTGGCGGAAATCGTCTTCGTCATAGCCATTGGTGATAACGCGACATTTGCCTCGACAGCGTGGTTCTAGTCTCTGGAAATCGTCGGCCATCGCTTGGTGGACGCAGATGATTCGGTCAGCATGGCGCAGCACCCAGCGTTCGACGCTGGCGTCGAGCCAGTCACGAAACGGGCGGGTTTGTTTAACAGCCCACATCGTCCAGTAATCGCGGAAATCCACAATCAACGGCACGCGCAAGGCGCCTTGTAAGAGCACGCCGAGAATGCCTAATGTCCATGGGCTGACCGACACGTAAATAGCTTCAACGCGGTGTTGCACAGCCACTTCGATACAGCGTGGCAGCGCCCGGAGACTCCAATAGAAAAACATATCGCCAACAGGCGCCAGTGCTGCGTGGTAAACGCTCCGGGCTGCGGTATAGAAGCGGCTGCGCGGCCGCTCATCGCTGCTCACTTCGGCGCGCAAGCGAGCTTCTGCCGGCAGGAGCGGTTCAGGACGTTTGCGGGCGAGCCAGCGCGGCAAAGCGATCAAGGGATGGTATGGCGGGTAGCGGATGATGGGGATGTCAGTAGGAATTTCCTTCAACAGCGTTTCGTCGAGCGGGTCGTCGGTTTGCGCCTGATGCCAATCCAGTGTCACCACGACCGGTTGCCAGCCGAACCGGCCAAGATACTTGACGAATTTAGCGTTGCGGTAGGTGCCACTGCTATTGAGTGGTGGAAAATCGAGCGCAATGTAGAGAAGCCGACGGAGCATGAACTCTCGCAACCTATCGCCAGCCTTCATTCAGATGGTTGATGAGCATTGCCGATGGGACAAGTTGCTTGATTAGAACTGCACGTTAGCCAAAGCCTGATAGAGATAGGCGCAACTGATGATGCCTTGGTGATAATTGACGAGATTCAGCTTTTCATTCGGCGCATGCGAATTTTCGTCGGGCAGGCCCAGTCCTAGCAGAATACACGGCACGTTGAGCGCCTCGTAAATCGTGTTGACAAATGGAATGGAGCCGCCTTCGCGGATGAAGACCGCTTTTGTGCCAAAGCCTTGCTCCAACGCATCAATCGCCGCTTGAAAGGCCGGATGATCATACGGCGCGAGGAATCCGGCGCCGGCTGACAGCTTGCGTACCTGAACGCGCACTGTTGGAGGCGCGATAGCATGGACGTAAGCGATGAACTGTTCGGCGATTTCATCAGGGTCTTGATGGGGCACCAACCGCATACTCACTTTGGCCAGCGCCTTGCTGGGAATGATGGTCTTGGAGCCTTCACCGGTGTGTCCGCTCACGAAGCCGTTGACGTCGAGCGTCGGTCGCGCCCACATACGTTCCAATGTGGTGTAACCCGGCTCGCCAAACGGCGCCGGCGAACCAGTCAGGGCTAAGTATTGTTGCTCGTCAAATGGCAACGCGGCCAGCCGCGCGCGCTCGTCTTCACTGAGCGGGACGACCTTGTCGTAAAAGCCGGGGATGGTCACACGCCCTTCGGCGTCTTTTAACTGCGCCACAATCTGGCACAGCACATTGGCCGGATTGGCCACGATGCCGCCGAACGAGCCAGAGTGCAGGTCCATCGTGGGTCCTTCAACCTCAATCTCCATGTAGGTCAATCCGCGCAGTCCATAGCAAATGGACGGCACGCCTCGATCCAGCATCGGTGTGTCGGAGATGACCACGACATCGGCTTGAAGCAACTGCCGATGCTCGTTCAGGAATGATTCCAGATGTAAGCTCCCAATCTCTTCCTCACCCTCTACGATAAACTTGACGTTGATCGGCAGGCGGCCTTCGTTTTTGATCCACGCTTCGACGGCCATCAAATGGGCATAGACTTGACCTTTGTCGTCAACTGTGCCACGCCCGTAGAGTTCGCCGTGGCGAATCTCCGGCTCGAATGGCGGCGACATCCACTGATCGAGTGGTTCAACCGGCTGCACGTCATAGTGGCCATATATCAGCACGGTGGGTCGGCCCGGCGCGCCGAGCCATTCAGCATAAACAACAGGATGCAGCGGCGTCGGTATCACCTCCGCACGCATCAATCCGGCAGCCAGCAACCTCTCTTTCAAGTACACAGCGCAGCGTTGAACGTCAGCGCTGTGTTCGCTGCTACAACTAATGCTGGGAATCTTGACAATCTCAACCAGCTCGTCAATGTAACGCTGCCGGTTCCGGTTAATGTACTCAATGATCTTTTCCATGACATGCTCTCCCTTCCACCTCAATCCTGAACCAGCTTCTTTCGCAGCTTGTCGTGGTTGCTACTCTACTGAATGAAACGCCACAACTGGTCACGCTCTGAACTAACTTCTTTCACGGTTTGTCGGGGGTGCTCCTGGCCCTGTCCATCAATATGCGATCAAACAACTGACCGCGAGTTGAGCGCGATACACCAAATGGCCGCGTCATTGAACTGTCCATCAATATGCGATCAAACAACTGACCGCGAGACATGCACCGGTTTGTGAACAACTGCGCAAGAGTGGTCACCATAACATGAGACGCGCTATTACTCAATAGCTTCATTGAGAAACAAGAGATTGAGGGATGCTTGCCTTATGCGCCAAGCAACGAAGTCGCCGAGGAAGCAGAACCACTGAGCTACATGATTTGGCTCTCATGAGCGCGTTTGTCTCACCGGTCGCTGCGGGTGCGCTCCCGCTGGCCTTGGGTTGGCATGAAGCATCACTTGAGTCTTAAGCAGAGGCTTTCTACAATTGGCTTTGCGATTACACTGTGGAGATGGGTCATGAACAAGGGAAAGGCCAAATCAAGAGATTACAAAGTGGGTGATGAAGTTTCCTATGCGTTGGCGGCTGGCATTCGCTATGGCACTGTTGTGAGCGTCTTTGGTGAGGTCGTCGAAATCGAATTCGAAGATGGACGCAAAGAGATGAAGAAAGTGAGCGATGATCGTTTGCGATTGTTGCGCCGCGCTCAGAGCGAGCGTGACGACCGAGACCGGCATCGTCAGGACATCCGCGAGCTGTACCGTAGCGAAGTGCGTCGTCGCTGAGCCGACACTCACGCAAAGCCATCGCATCGGCACTCAGCCGGTTCGTTCCTCCCTGGCACGACCGATGACTTTGCGTGAGGAAGCGATCTGGCAAGCGCGGCTAGGGACTGACTGCTACGTGGTGGCCACCGACGCTGATGAGGCGAACGCGCTGAAAATCCTTGGTGGCCGGTGGCGTGCGATGTTGCGGATCAGGCACAACACAGGTGGCGCGACCCTCTCGACCAATTGTGAGCCAGCGAAGGTGAACGTTGGGAATCTCCCCTTTGAGGTTATTCAAATCAACGTCGCTGATGTTCAACAGTCTGAGAATAATCTGCACAATCTGCTGAGTCGCCGGCGGCATATCAATCCGCACCGGCGTTGTCCCGACCGATTCCACGACGGCCAACGGCCACTGCGTGTCTGACTCAATCAGTACTGTTCGGCCGGCTGTCGGCACATTCAATTGCGCTTCGTAAATCACCGCATCGGCGGGAACCACCAGGATACGAGTCGTAAACGTGCGCCTCAAGCTCTCAAACGTGACCGGTACGTTTTGCCATTCCGGTTCGTTGCCCCGCAAACGAACTTGCACGGTGGCGATGTAAGGAACATCCACCACGATGCGACCCAAGCAAGGGAGTCGTTGATCCACGGTCATCGTAGCCCACTGGCCGTCGGGTTTTTGCAGTCCGACCTGCACCTCTGAACCATCGTAAACGACAGCACTCGTAGGAACCGCCACATAGTCGGTGGCCTGCGGCAGTGGGCTGGGCCGAGCACCAACAGCAATGCTCATCAAAACACTCATCAACACTAAAACCGCGATAACACCAATCAGTCGCATTCGCATCAATTTTTCTCCTTCACATCTCCGGCGTGTGCCTGACGCCTGCTTTGATTGTTTCTCATCAGGGATGATGGCGAGCAACTTTTGTGCCGCAACCTGGCCGTGTTAGCTCATGGCTGCTGAAAACCTGGATCTTGAAATTGGTCATGTCCAATGCCACATCAGCTCTAGCCTTGCCTAGCTGGCGGTAAGTTGTTTGTGTTCAACATACCACTTTCATGGACACACCGCATGGTCGAGGTTTGTTCCGGTTGTCAGGTCCGTGTCGGTTATGAGCAGGAGATTGGCTGCTCGGCAGCGACGCTTGTGTCGTTGATCAGCGACGCCGCAGTCAATAACGTATTCGGTGAGAGCTCACCACAGCCTCAGAGTGAGGGCTGGCAGGGGAGCACGTGGGTTTCTGCTGTTGCTGGGCAGCGACAGGCAAACGACAACGCAGCATGTTCCCCGTCAGTCCATCTCAGCCAGAGCAGGAGCCGGTGTTCAGCTAAGTAATGTGACAAAAGTTGGTGGCGTTTTTGGAGTGCTGCGACGTGTCGCAGCTTTGGCCGGAAAGCGGTGACACGTCACCGCACGCCAAAACATCCCGTCCCCCAAAATGTCCCAGACCTTTTGTCCACCTGCTTAGCGGCGCAGGGAATGGCGTTTTTGAAAGGATTGAATCTGACAGCCAAATCATCTTCGCAGTGGCCGGTGTTCAGCTATCCAGTGATTGTGCCGGTTTGGTGCTCACCGTCCACTGTCTTTGATCTATGGGCTGTGCTTGTCGGCGTGGCGATGGAACCTGTTGGAAACTAGCAGCCGACCGCCAAGACGCCAGGCGCGCCCACAGGAGGAGTCTTTAACTTCTCTGCGGCCTTGGCGTCTGGGCGGTCAACTTTGGAATGACTGGTTAGTGTTTGCCCGGATCAAGCGGGACCCCTTTGCGCGTGGATGTAATGTAGGCTTCCAGCGCGATCATCTTTTCATCATCCAGCTTCAGCGGGGGTCCTTTCATTGGGTTTTCAATGCACCAGTTGATCATGTCGCGGAGTGTGGCCACCTTTTTCAGTTGTGTCTGAAATTTGGGATACGTCTCGGGGTGTGTGTTTGCGGCATTGGGGTGACACATGTCGCAGGAGATGCCGATGGTGCCGCCCAACGCTTTCCAGTCATGAAACAGCTTGTCGCCTTCGGCGATCATGCGTTTTTGTTCGCGTTCCCAGATCATCCGGTCGCGGGCTGTCCATTTGGAGACTTGTTGCGCCTGTTGTTCAGCATAGGCAGCCATCAACAGGTTGGCCACCTCGCGCGCTTTATCGGGGGGTAGGATTTCGCCTGGACGGACGCCGGCGACTTCCACTGACGTTTGTCCATCACACAATTGGACGACAAGATCGCCATTGCGGCTCTTCACCTCAGGGTGCGTAGGTGATGTTTGTTGCTGCGCTACGGCGATCAAGACTGTACTGAAGACAACGGCGAGAATCATTGAGCTTTTGAATCGTTGGTTCATGTTGCCCTCCTGAATTAGTAAGATGGGAACACCGGCGCCGGTGGTCGGTGAGTTTTGCCCCATGAGTCAAGGTAGGCTTTGGCCACAGTCAGCGGGTTGCGGCTCCACAACAGATAATGCTTATCCACATAGCCGCCGCCATACACATCAATTGTGCCCAGCCCTGCGCCATCGGCTTCGTCAAACGGGTCGGCACGGTCCATCTGGACAGTGAGTTTTGGCAGCCCTTCCGGCGCATACGGCCACGGCCATGCAGTCGAAAGCATCCCGTGAAAATGAATGTTCCTGATGCGATTGGTTAACATCTGGTGCGTGTGTCCGTGAATGACCGTCACCGATTTGTAAGGGAAGAGCATCGCCTGAACCGCTTCTGCATCCTCTGTCCAGAAATTCCACGGCCTGTAATACTTGTACAGCGGCGAATGGGAAAAGATGACCAGCGGCGTGGTTTTTGGCACCTTGGCCAAATCTTTCTTCAGCCACTCGCGTCCGGCCTCGCCAACTTCAAATCGGCTCTGGATCGGGTTATCTAGCCCGGCCACTGTTAGCATGCGTTCCATCGGCGTCATGTTGCGTTCGGTCCAGAAATCTTTCTCGTTGACGCTCATCAGCACGATGAAATGAATGCCCTTGTGATCGAACGAATAGTTGGGTGGACCGAACAGCTCGATCCACTTCTCTCCCATATCCAGGAACCAATCGTGTTCGCCCACCATCATTTTGACCGGGGCCTTTAGCTCGCTGAGGATCTGTTTGCCGAGTTCGAGTTCTTTCGGTTGGCCCAACTGTGCCAGGTCGCCGCCAAACAGAACGAAATCCGGCTGCGGGTCCAGCGCGTTGACATCTTTGACCGCGCGCAGCGCCGCATTGACGAACCGCTCGTTCAACTCGCGCTCGTACAGATGCGTGTCAGAAATGTAAGCGAAGCGGAACGCCGGTTTGTTTTGCGTTGCGGCGCTGACCACTTCGACAAGCTGAAATGAATGGGGCATGAGCTGCTCAGCCGTTGTGACAGCGGCTGTCATGCTGGCCACTTTGAGGAATGATCGGCGGTCCAATCGAGCGACCGCCTGAAAGAAGTCGGCGCGTTCTCGCCGATATTGTTCTTCGCGTTGTTTCCATTTCAAATGCCACATAGTCGCCTCCCAAAAAGCATGGGCAGCCGCAGGCCGGCAGCGATCGGTCGTAGTCGTGTCATCCACCGGCCCTGTCGGCTGTCCACTTAAAGTTTTTCTTCTCCCCGCGCCAGTCGCCGCACGCGGTCACTGGTCAGGGTTTTGAGAAATTCTTCCAGATCGCTGATTTCAGAGTCTGTCAAATTCAATTTGATGATCCCGCCGTCGAGGTTCGGGTTCGGCTCGCCGCCTTTATTGTAAAACTCGATCACCTCGCGCAGCGTCTTGAGACTGCCATCATGCATATAGGGTGCGGTCAGCTCAATATCACGCAGGGGTGATGTTTTGAATGCGCCCAGATCACGCGGTTGCCGTGTGACCAGGAATCGTCCCAACTCGGAAAAGCCTTCCGTCAACGCCAGCTTATCGAGCGCTTCTTGTGTGAGCGTGCCTTGTTGAGCCATGCGTTGAATCTGTCGGGTTAGCGCCTCGAAATTCTGCGTCGCTTTCATCCCGATACCGATGTTGTGATATTTGAAGTCGGTAAAGAAAACCGACGAGGTGTTGAATTCATGGCAGGTGATACAGCGTGCTTTGCCCTTGAACAATTCCCAGCCCCGCTGCGCGGCTGGGCTGATGGCCTGTTTATCGCCGGCGATGAACCGGTCGAACGGCGCGTCGCCGGAAAGCTGCGTTCGCTCAAACGCAGCAATCGCCTTGACAACGTTGTCAATCGTAATAGGCCCGCCAAATACTTCACGAAATCGTCTGACGTAGTCGGCGTCCTGTTGAAGTTTGGCCACGACAGCCGCATGTGATGGCATGGCCATCTCCAGCGGGTTGATCAGCGGTCCCTTGGCTTGTTCTTCCAACGACGAGGCGCGTCCATCCCAGAATTGCTCAACGTTAAACATGGCGTTCAAGATCGTCGGTGAATTTCGCGCGCCCTTCTTGCCGCCGACACCTTCGGCCACCGGTTTGCCATCAGTGAAGGCCAGCGCCGGGTCATGGCAGGTCGCGCAACTGACCGTGTTATCCACGGAGAGTCGCTTATCGAAGTAAAGGTCTCTGCCGAGCGCCACCTTGGCTTCGGTGATCGGATTGTCCTCAGGAATAAACATCTCCCACAGATCAGCGGGAATCGCCGGCGGCAACGATATGGTGAATTTCTTTGCTTGTATCGCTGGTGATGCAGCGACCCACGTTGGCCGGTTGCCAGAAGCGACCAGGCCAACCAACATCACCGCCGTGACACTGAGCAACAGGAATAATTTGATCGCTTGCTTGTACCGTGTCTGCATCATTGCTTACCTCCTTCATTGAACCATCACCCACAAGCGGCGGTTTTATTCCCGGCACTGTTCACAAAATTATGATCATGGGGAATAATTGGCTCGTTCACGTGTGATACGTTGATGGAAGCAATCATGGTCACGGGGTCGGCGGTGGACGGGTCGGTGTTAACTGAATTTGAGCGCTCGGCATTGGAGCACTTACAGCCGCTCTATGGTTATGCTATGGCGCTGACCCACAACGCGACTGATGCTGAAGATTTAGTGCAGGAGACCTACTTGCGGGCTATTCGCAGCGCGCAGCGGGCGGTCCCGACTGGTGACATGAAGAGTTGGTTATTCACCATCTTGCGCAATCTGTGGCTCAATCGCCGGCGCCGGCACGTTCACGGACCCGATTTTCTCTCGCTGGAAGGCGAGGTGGCGGAGGCCAACGAGCCTGATTGGTTCGTGGATGAGCGTCATCGGCCTGATGTGGACTTTGATCGCGCTATGTTGCGGCACGAGCTTCGCGCAGCGCTCGATGATTTGCCCGATATATTTCGTGAGGTGATTGTGCTCAGGTGTATCGAAGAGTTTAGCTACAGTCAGATTGCGCAGATTCTGAATTGCCCGGCGGGCACGGTCATGTCACGGCTGAGTCGCGCGCGCGCGGCGCTGCGCCGCCGGCTCGGCGTCTATCTCAGCGACTCATGGTCCTATATGGAGGAACAGCCGTGAACGAGCATCCAGTTGAACGCATCATGTTCTATGTGGACGCCGAATTGCAGGGCGATGAGCGACGAGCCTTTGAGCAGCATGTCAGCCAGTGTCAAAGCTGCCGGGCGATGCTACAGGACCAACTGCGATGGCAGGCAGCGATTCGTCGCGTGCGGCCGCTCTATCCGGTTCCCGATGAGTTGCGTGCCCGGCTGACCTGCTTATTAACCAATTCACGTCCTTCATCCTGGAGCCACCGTCGGACGCGCATCGGATTGGCGGCGGCTGCTGTGCTGGTGGCGGCATTGAGCATTGTGCTGTGGTATCGGCCTCCAGCCGCGCCGCCGCCGTCAAGTTTTGCGCTGGCCGCTGTTGAGGCGCATCAGCGGTACACCCGCCAGCAGTTGCCGTTGGAAATTACCAGCGAATCGCCTGAGACGATTTCCCAGTGGTTTGTTGGCAAGCTGCCATTCAACGTCAAACTACCCAATTATCCCGAAGGGCCGGGTCAATCCAAGCCGTATCAAATTGTCGGCGCGCGGCTGATGGGCTTCAATCAAGATTATGTCGCCTACGTGGCCTACCGGTTGCGCAACCGCGCGATTTCATTATTGGTGACAACTCAGAAGGCCGCTCAGCCTTCCGGTGGCGAACAAATTGCCTGGCAAGGACTCACCTTCCACTTCAACGCCATCAACGGATGGAAGGTACTGACGTGGTCGGATAATGGATTGACTTACGCGCTAGTCTCTGACTTTGAAGAACGAGGGCAAGCCTCCTGTATTGTCTGCCATCCAGGGCCGCAAGACCAACGCATGTTTGAAGGATTGCGGCTGAAGTAGTCACGCTCAGAACGAGAATCGTAAGCTGGTGGTCAGCAGATGGGCGTGGTAGTCCTGCGCCGTGCGGAACTGCTCATTATAGTCGTAGCGTTGATAATCGAGCCGCAGGCTCACCGCCCGGTGTAGCGGCACAGCAAGATGCGCATAGGGGCGGTGAAAGCGAATCGGATAGCTGCCCTGCGAGCGCGTCCAACGATACCCAAGCCCGCTGCGAATTCCTTTCAACAACGTCACGTCGGCGCCGGCGTGCAGCACATCGCTGGTTTCCGTGTAAAGAATCAACGGACGCGCTGCGCCTTCCTGTGTCAGGTCAATCGTGTTGATATGAGCGGTGATGTGACCCCGTGTGTAGTCAACATCAAAGGCTAACCGCTGGGTCGGGAACCAACTGACCGACAAACCGCTGCTGCGATTGCGATTTTGGTTGACGTTGGCGCGGCTCGGCTGCGCCAATGAGCGACTTGGTCTGGTCTGATCGCTGATAGCGCCGAAGGCTGTCACTGACCATTGGTCGGTTGGCTTAAGCTGGAGGCGCAGCCGGCCACGTTGAAAATCGCGCGTATCAACGCGAATGAACTCGGTCAGGTAGCCGCCGTTCTCGTAATCGAGCGCGACGCGCACTACTCGCCGGAGTCGGTAACTGCCGCCGACGAGCAACGTGTGCGCCGTTTGCATGGCATCCTCGTCGCGCACGCGGTCCAATGAAGGCAGGCTCGGCCCCGTTATCGAGTCGAAGGCTTGGTCGCGTTGTTGAAAGAGCGCGCGACGATGATTGACGCGATGCCCGGCTCGCACCAGCAGGTTCTTGGTGAAGGCAAACTCACCCTGCACTTGATTCATGACCGAGCGCAGCGACGTGCGACGATAGGATATTTCTTCGCGCACGACGGGCACGTCCGGCAGATCAGCATCCACCAACTGGTCGCGTAGGATGCGCTCGCCAGCAATCACATAATGCGAGCCGCGCAGTATGTGAGTCACAGCAAGCCGCCGGCTCACGTGGATGCGTAGTGTGCCGTCGCCCACCGTGTACGGCTTGCTCGGCGCGGCGCGGCTGGCCGACAACTCGCTGGCTGCGAAGATGCCGAGATCACGGTTGAAAACCAGCCCGGTGAAGGCTCGGCTGTAGGTCGCGTCAATTTCCGCATCGCTGTAGTAGAGTCGCCCGTTGAACACGACACGCGGGATTTGATTGGAGACAATAGCCACGCGCGTTGTGGGGATCGAGCCGCGAACAAAATCGTTGCGCCGAAGCTGATCAAGGAAGAGTTGGTAGAGATCAAACAGCAACCCAGCATCATTGCCTGCCGTATAGTCTCGCCGTGTGTGTCCTTCGTCGTTGTTGAAGTCGCGCCAGGCTTGCTCAAAGCTGATGCCCAGTTTCCAGAGGCGGAGGTCAAAGCCGGCGCGATAATCGTTGACCCGATTTTTCACGTGTCGCCCAATCAAAAATTCATCGCCACCCAGATTGACGGTGGAGAAGGCCGGACCAAACGCGCTGTTGCGAGCATAGGCAGCATGCAGTTGAAACCGTTGCGCATTGGGGAAAATCGTCAATCGCGCATTGGACATTCGGCGCGTTGCGTCGCTGCTGTGTTGGCCGAAGGTGACGCCCTGCCCGAATAGTGGGTTGGCAAATTCGGGAATGAAATGGAAGTAGTCAATCTTTTGGTAGCGGTACTGAAAGTCATAGGCGAGGTTCTTTTTCAGATGAACCGTCGCCGTGTTGTATGGCTCGCCGCCCCAGTTGTCGAAGGTGATAGAAAGCCGGTCGAACCAGCGACCACTGCTTTCTGGGGCGCTCAGCTCGGTCGCGCCATGCAACAGCTTCATGCCGTTGCCCAGGTTGACATGGCTGCGGTAAACATCCTCATTGCCCTGCACATCACGCCAGCGCGCGCCCAACTCAATCGTGCTGTTGAACAACAGCCCATTGAGACTCACCGTATCTTGCGCTGGCGCGCTCGCCGAGGCAGCAGCGGGTGAGGGCACTGAGCTGACTCGGCGCGCTTCGGCGACTTGCGGATTGGCCGGCGGTTGCTCTGCTAGGCCACGAGCGGCGGCGATCATGACGATGATGATCGCGGTCATCCATTGGCTTATCATCCTGCTTTTGTCATTCATCTTGGTGTTCATCGCGCTGCCTTCTTACCGGAAGAAGAGTCGGCTTGTATTCGAGCCGTGAATCATCACGTGGCAACTGGTGCAATGCTGATACCGAGGGTTCGTCAGGTCATGGATCCCTTGCGGCAAATCACCAGACGCCCCCTGACGGTCGAAGTGACATTCCTGACAAAGCATCCGGACTTCGCTGCGAATTAAGAGCCGATTGTTAATCGAACCGTGCGGCGTATGACAGGTCAGGCATTGGTCGGCGAGAAACCGGCTCTCATTCAGTTGATTGTGCTCGAACACGAACGGCCCCTGCTTGTCCGTGTGACAACGCACGCAAATAGAGCTTATGCCGCCGGCCAGCTCGACCGTCTGCGTTCGATTCAGCGAGCCGTGTTGCTGATGACAATCGCGGCAATCCATGGCGCCTTCAGGGACTTTGTGATGAAACGGACGGGCAAACTCTGCTTTGATTTCGCGGTGGCAGTTGAAGCACAAGGCTGGAGACTTCTCCCGCAGGATATACGGATGAGTGATTTCCTGATGCGGATTGTGGCAGTCGTGACAGGCCACCACGTCTACGTTGTGCTGGTTCTGCTGAAAGCCACATTGACCGAGACGTTTTTCTTGGTGACAGCTCGTGCACATGGCCACAACGTCCCTGGCCGCGGCTTTACGTGGATTGAAAATAGCGACCGGCCCGCCGCCTGCTTCGACGTGTTGTTTGCCCGGTCCGTGACACATTTCGCACCCTTTTGTGGGCGGGATAAACTTCTCGCTTTTGATGGTGGCGAAGTGCGCTGTGCGTGAGAGCCACTGATACTGGCTGGGATGACAGACCCGACAGGTTTCAGCGCCAACATAGTTTTCCGCTCCGGCCATAGGATTTTGCTCAGTCGGCCTGGGCGCTTGATCCTCGACAGCGCGTTCGGACGCCCGGGAGGCTGCCGCTTCAGGGCGCGGCTGCGCGTTGCCGGTCAGTGGACTCAGCGAGTGGCTGAACGTCATCAGGCTGATGGGGAAAAATACGCCCATGGTGATGAGCTTGATGCGAACTCGCCAATGTTTCATATCGCCTGTGCGCCAGTGAGATCAATAGGGCGGCCTGTTGATACACTAGCGCGATTGACACTGTCAAGCAAAATACGTGCGCGATCAGTCAGTGAAACCGCCAGGCAAGCGGCTTGCCGACGCCTGATGCGTTCCAGCCCGCCGTGGCTGTCAATGAGCTCATCGTGATTGACATCTGAACAAATCCTCTGTAGCCTACACGTCGTTGTTCATGACTCATAGACCATTCACTTTCTTGGAGGAATTGCCGAATGTTTCCAAAGGTGTTGATCCTTTTAGTGGGAGCGCTGTTGCTAGCGATAGGCAACAATGTCGCCGTTAGCTCAAGCAGCACGAAAGCTCAGGTAGATATTGAGCGCCATGCCATCACCCCTGAACAGACGCTCGATGATCGGTTTGCCGCCACGGCTCAACAGATTCCTGCCTTCGGCGGACTGTTCTACGATGAGCAAGGCCAGCTCACGGTCTACGTGGTAGAAACCGAACGCAACGTACAGCAGGCCGTCAATGCCATCATGGCTTCGCTCGGCCGTGTGGATAAGCGTGGCCTCGACCTTGCGGCGATCCGGGTTCTGCCCGCTCGTTATAATTTCGCGCAACTGAAGCAATGGCATGATCGCTTGTTTGCGCCTGTGTTTTCTATTCCTGGTGTGGTTTTGACCGATGTGGACGAAGCATCCAACCGGGTGAGAATTGGCGTGGAAAACCCGCAGGCCGCCGCTGATGTCGAAGAAAAGCTGGCCGAGTTGGGCATCCCTCGCCAAGCCGTGTTGGTTGAACTGACGGAGCCGATCCGCGCGCTGGCGACACTGCGCGATCATGTGCGACCGTTGCAGGGTGGTTTGCAGATCACCTTCTCAGGTTTCTTATGCACGCTCGGGTTCAACGCCACCCGCAATGGCGTTCCCGGCTTTGTGACATGCTCCCATTGCACCGACCGACAAGGTGGCGTGGAAAGCACGGTCTACTATCAGCCGTCAACCTCCTCCTCGAATTTCATCGGCACGGAGACGGTTGATCCCAACTACTTTCGTGGCGGTGCGTGCCCGCGTGGCAACCGGTGCCGCTATAGCGACAGCGCGTTTGCGTCGTTAGCGTCGGGCGTCAGCTCCACATTTGCTATTGAACAGACAACTGGACTCGGTTCAATCACCATTGCCGGCAGCTATGCGATCACGGGTGAAGTGGCTGCGCCACTGGTTGGCGAAACGCTCAACAAGGTGGGGCGGACGACCGGTTGGTCGCAGGGCAATGTGACGGCAACGTGCGTCAATACCGGCGTCGCTGGCTCTAACATCGTCCAGTTGTGTCAGGATTTCGTCCTGGCTACCGTCGCTGGCGGAGACAGTGGATCGCCTGTGTTCAAGATCACTGGCTCAGCGAGCGCGCAACTGTATGGAATTTTATGGGGCGGCAGCTCAACCCAATTTGTGTTTAGCCGCATGGCTAATGTGGAGCGTTCCGGCGAGCTTGGCCCATTGACGACATTCTAGCTGCGATTGCTCAGCGCCGTTGCAGCGAGCGCAAAAGAAAGGTGCGTGGCCGGTGATCCGTTGTGTCAGCCGGAATGGATTCTGAAGCTGACTGATGAGGTTGCTGGCCACAGCACATTTTTTTGATGAGCATTTACGCATTGATGGTGGTGTCGCTTCAGCAGGAGCGGGATGGTTCTACAAATGAGAACGCGCTGTTCGAGTGCCCGTGACCGCTGATCAATCTGAGCCTTCTCAATCGTTCGATTTGCTAATCATCTACAACCCGCGTTCCACAATCGGTATTAGCCAGGGACAATCACCGAGCTTGTCTCTTGTGGGGGGTAGGGTTGATAGAGTGTCGCATTGGATATCCATGCGCGCGGGCCTTTGCCCGATTGTCGGTCGTACTGAATGGCTTCGCTGAGAAATTGCAGGCAGGTGATAATGTCGCGCGTTGTCAGAAGCGATGATTGCTGATTTTGTTGCAAATGATGCCTTACCTTGTCCACGAGTTTAATCACTGAGTCCGTGACGGCGTGTATGCGCGGTGATTCCGATGGATGCTCATAGATGATGCCACGATCCAATGTCTGATAGGTCTTCAGCGCATTGTCAACGCCCGCCAAGACTTCCTCATCGGTCAAATCGCTAAACTGATTACGCTGGACCTCGATAATGGCACGTTCCAGCGCAAACAAGAAACGCTCCAGTCGAGTAGTTGATAGAAGTAGCTCTTGTTTGTTTTGTCCCTCCAGGTATTGGAGCAACTTTGGCAAACGTTTCTCCAACTGGGTAGCCCGCGCTGTTTGCAAGTAGGAGCATGTTTCCGGGCAACGCAGTGTGATCATCCGGTCCTGGGCGCAGCAGAGCGCGCAGATATGGTACGCCAAGGCCGGACAAAATCGGTTGGCTTTCCGGGTTGAACATCGAGGACAGGTAGACATAGAATCGCTGGTATCATCCGTTATGTGTCCGGTCACTGGATTGGCCGGGCGCGTTGCCCAAGACCCGATGACCGTCTGCATGACTGTTGATCCCAACCGCCCCGGAGACGATGAAGAACATGAGTTGCCGAAGGCTCGATGAGCGTCTGCATGACTATTCCGCCGTGAACAGCTCCTTCATTTTCTCTAACAGGCTCTTATCTGCGCCTTCGCTCTTTTTTTCTAGTTTGGCCAGTTCCTCGAAAAGACGGCGTTGTTCGCGAGAGAGTTTTGTTGGGGTCATGACCTTGACGTTGACATAAAAATCGCCGGCGCCGGCTTGTCCAAGTTTGGGCATACCCTTGCCAGGTAGCCGAAAGACAGAGCCTGATTGAGTGCCGGCAGGAATTCTCAGGACTTCTTGACGACCCAAGAGCCCCGGTATTTTCAATTCCGTGCCCAGCGCCGCTTGAGCGAATGTGATTGGGACTGTGCAGTACAAGTCAGCGCCCCGGCGTTGATAGAGCTCGTGCTCACGCACATGGATGACCACATAGAGGTCGCCATAGCGTCCGCCGTGTGTGCCGGCCTCACCTTCGCCAGTGATGCGCAGCCGTGAGCCCGTGTCCACGCCGGGTGGGATTCTGACTTCAATGGTTTTTTCGCGGCGAACGCGCCCCTGACCGCGACACTCAGCGCAAGGATTACGAATAATCGTGCCGGCGCCGTAGCATTGGCTGCATGTGCGGGCCACGGTGAAGAAGCCTTGTTGATAGCGAACCTGGCCGGAACCGCCGCAGGTCGGACACGTGGACACGCTTGTGCCCGGCGCTGTGCCCGCGCCCCGGCACGATGGGCAGTGTTCCAGACGTGGCACGGTCAAGGTCTTCTCCACGCCTTGAGCCGCTTCTTCCAGCGTGATCTCCAGGTCATAGCGCAAGTCGGCCCCTTGTTGGGCGCGGGTGCGCCGACGTGTCGTTGTGCCAAACACGTCACCGAATCCAAAAAACTCGCCAAGTAAATCTTCAAATGTTGTGAAGGGATCAAAGCCAGCAAAGCCGCCGCCCGCTGCGCTACTAATGCCGGCATGACCGAATCGGTCGTAACGCGCGCGTTTCTCCTCATCTGACAGCACGCTGTAGGCTTCAGCCAGCTCTTTGAACTTTTCTTCGGCCTCCTTATTCCCCGGATTGCGGTCGGGGTGATACTGCATGGCCAGTTTGCGATAAGCGTTCTTAATCGTTTGCAGGTCGGCTGTTCTATCAACCCCTAGGACTTCGTAATAGTCGCGTTTGTCCAATTCGGTTCTGACTCCTTCCACAATGTTTACTCGAAGGGCTAAGTTTGCATTGTCTGGCGAAAAAATGCAAGATAGCCCTCAGTGCGCTGTAATTCCCCATCAATCGCTGCTGTGCGACAGCACGCCACGACGGATGAAATGCAAGCGCAGATGCACAGAGCAACTGATTTGACTGTGAATCGGTTGATCTGTGCCTACGTTATGTTCCGGCGGGTAAAAAATGCTCGGCGAGCGCTCCCGATCTTCATCAAGCTATTAGGTGGACAAAAGGGTCTGGGACATTTTGGGGGACGGGACGTTTTGGCGTGCGGTGGCGTGTCACCGCTTTCCGGCCCAAGCTGCGACACGTCGCAGCACTCCAAAAACGCCCCGAACTTTTGTCACGTTACCTAGGGCGCTGACCAGAGATATTCAATCAATCTCTTGTTCGCGGCCGGGAAGGGATATTGACGGAGTTGGTGAGGTAAAACCCATCGGACTTGCTGGCAGGCGAGCGGCTTAGGCGTGCCGCTGCGGTAGCGACAGGCAAATACGTGCATCGTGATGCGAAAATGCGAATAGGCGTGGTTGATCGTCATGAGCTTGCGGCCAACGCGCACGCTGACGCCGACCTCTTCTCGAACCTCGCGGGCGCAGCACTGCTGCAATGTCTCGCGCGGTTGGCATTTGCCGCCGGGAAATTCCCATAATCCGCCGAGCAGGCCATGATTGTCGCGTTGTGCAATGAGAACGTGTCCGTCCTTCCAGACAACGCCGACGGCAATCTGGTGATGGGGCAACGGGCGAGACGGCGATTTGACTGGCAGGGCCGTTTGTAAACCAAGCTGCCGCGCCTGACAGCCAAAGTTCCAGCAACACCGGTCGCAACGAGGCGCTTGTGGCGTGCAGACGAGCGCGCCGAGTTCCATCAATGCTTGATTGAAATCCCGCGCCTGTCCGGGCGGTATCAGCTCGCTCGTCACCTGACGCAGGCGAGCGCGCGTCGTGGGCTGGCGCGGGTCGTCTGCAATTGCGAAAAACCGGCAGATGACGCGCGTCACGTTGCCATCGAGCACCGCCACCGGTTGATTGAATGCAATGCTGGCAATGGCGGCAGCCGTGTAGGGACCACAGCCGGGCAACATGAGTAATCCTTCGTAGGAATTTGGAATGCGACCGCCCAATTCCCGGACGATTTTCTTGGCTGCTGCGTGCAGATGGCGCGCGCGATGGTAGTAACCCATGCCTTCCCACGCTTTCAGCACGCGCTGCGATGAAGCGCGCGCCAGCGCCTGGATGTTAGGAAATTGCTTCAAAAAACGATCATAATAGTGGCGCACACGATCGAGCTGTGTTTGCTGCGACATGTATTCCGCCACCAGGATACAGTATGGATCATCGGTTGTTCGCCACGGCAAATCGCGTTTGGCTCCGTGATACCAGTTCAGCAACGTGCGTCGCATGCGTGCTTTTAATGAGCGATTGAGGTTCATTGGTTCTTGCTGTTTTAGTGATTGGAGTCAGGAGTCAGAAGTCAGGAGACAGGAGTCAGGGATCAGCAGTTAGGAGCCGGACGTCTGTCTTCCGACCGCTGCCTGACAAACAGATATTGCTGCGCAATGCCAGCATAAGCGCCGAACCGCCGGGCAGCGCATGCTTGGATTGCCCGCCGATTTGGTCTCTCATTGGGAAAATACAGTTCGGTCATAGCCCGTCGAATCCAGGTGTCTACAGGGAATGCGTCCAGCCGATGATAACCGAATAACAAGATGCAATCGGCGACCTTTTCGCCGATACCGTGAAGCTGCAATAAACGGCGTCGCAGCTTCGCTGATGGCAGCTTGTGCCAGGCAGCGAAATCACGCTGACGGGCAAGCTGTCGCGCTGTTGCTGCTACGTACTGATCACGATAACCCAGCCCGCAATGATGGTGCAAATCGGCTAGGCGAGCGCGTGCCAGCGCCTCCGCCGTAGGAAAGCTGTAGGCCCGGCCAAAGGCTGTGTCAAATGGTTCACCATAGCGTTCGCAGATTCGTTCGATGATTGAGCGAATGCGGGGGATGTGATTATTGGCTGAAATGATGAAGGAGATGATCGTCTCAAAAGGATGTTGTCGTAGGATGTGCAGTGTCGCCGGTCCTGGCACAATACGGGCAAACACGTGATCGCGTCGCAGGCGGTGTAAGATGGCAGTGTAGTCGAGCGCCAGATCGAAATAGTCAATCACCTCTTGCCACAGGTGAGTCGGCCTCCGGCCACCGACATGGCGCACGGTTAATCGGTCGGCATCTTGTCGGACATAGAGTGCGCTGCCGTTGACGACGCCCCACCATTCATGATCGGAGAGCTGCTGCCAGCGAAACGACTGGCCGCTCTGGAGCGTCTCAGTCAGATTGAATTCAGCCACTGAGACAGTTAGTTCGCACCTCGTGCCCACTGGTCGTTCTCACACCTTGAGGATAAACGGATTGAAATTTGTATCACGGTCATAATAGTCTTCGTGTTCGGCGCGTTTGAGGAAGTTCACAACGCGATATGTCAGCGGCGTCGCTGCTACTTCCCAAAGCACTTTGATGATGTAGTTGTGCCACATCACTTCAGTGACCTCAGCCCATGTCCACCGGCCGAGAAATGCGACGGGATAAAAAATCAACGTGTCAATGCCTTCGCCGACGATTGTTGACCCAATGGTGCGCACCCAGAGAAAACGACCTTCGGTGCCGATTTTGAGCTTGGCCAGCACGAATGAATTGGAGAACTCGCCTGCCCAAAACGCCAGTAACGATGCCAGTACGATGCGTGGTGTGCCGCCAAAGACGGTTTCGTAAGCGGCTTGATGCGGCCAGCCCGGCGCGGGTGGCAGCCCGAGGATCACATAGCTCATCAACGACGCAAACCCCATTGCGGCAAAACCGGCCCAGATGACGCGACGCGACCGGGCATAGCCGTAAACTTCTGTGAGGATGTCACCGAACACGTAACTGAGCGGGAAGAAAAAAATGCCTGCCCCGAATGTAAAACCAGCTATCTGCGTTCGTTTGCTGGCCGCAATCAAATTGACGCACAGCACGATCGTGACGAAGGCGGCCATGATGAAATCGAAGTATTTGTAGACGCGGCGTTGGCCGGTCATGAGTGAAGCTGCATGTGATGCAGTGGTTGCAGGTGCTGCCAGAGACTGTGTTTCCAATGTGCACTCCTTGTAGTTCACGGGTGATAGCGAGTCGAGCGTTTCTCCCAACAACGAGGCGTCAGTATAATCCATCGGCACGCGAGCAGAAAAGACTCATCCAATTGTGAGAGTGGAGAGGGCTGAGCGAGCGTATGCTTGTGCTTTCCCTGGCGTTGAAGTAACATTTCACCGCCTGCGGTTGAAGAGCCCACTTAAACAAAGAACGGCGGTTGGCGTGCGCTGACCGCCATGATCTATGTGGAGGAATGATAATGAGCGCAAGACTGATTATACTGGCAACGTTGCTTTTATTTTTGATAGTTCCAGGCGCGGCGCTGTCTACTGATGATGTGGCGCAAGACGCCGGCGTCGTTGAGCAACTCTACGGCGTACAAGTTGGCCCCGAAGGGATCACATTTCAGGTTTTCTCCGGAGGGTGCACAACCAAAGGGAACTTTCGCATCCAGCGATTCACGGCTGATCCGATTCAGATTCTTTTGATCCGTGTGGTGCCCGATCTGTGTGAAGCATTCCGGCCGTATGGCACGACGCTGACCTATTCTTATGAGAGCCTCGGCTTGGAGAATGGACAGAGCTTCATCGTGCTCAATCCGCTCTCACCGATCAAAGTAGTGAAACAACCACAACTGTCGGTTGCATCACCATAATTGCTCGTGTGTTTGTTTTGTATGCCAACACGCTTGACGCGTGCAAGCATGTTTTATACTCTTGCGTGCCTGCCACTGCCCTTGACGATGAGACATGTTGTGAACAAGAGGGGACCAATAACAAATCAATGGAATCACGCGTTTGTTCCGATGGCGGGGCATTGCAGCCCAGGACAACAACATACGAGTCACAATTCCTAGTTGAGGAGAAACCAAAATATGAGACAAATCCTAGTCCTTCGCATCGCCATGATCGCGGCGTTCGTTTTCATCGGCCTGCCAACGATGGTAAGCGCTCAGACGTCGCCGGTTCCGTTCCGAGTGAAGCCTTATAGATGGAGCTCGGCGGTTCATGACGGCATTCCCGGTCGTCCGGCTGAGTCAGCCATGGTTGAGCGATTTGTTGTCAGAGAGCCGGGGGCGCCGTGGATTCGGCTTCACTTTGATCGAGCCAATCTTGGATCAGGCAGCTTCATCACCATCACGTCGCTCTACGATGGGGCCATGCAGATTCTGGATGCCACCAGCTTGCAACAGTGGCGGATGACCAGCGCCTATTTCAACGGCGACGCAGTGGAAATCCAACTGCACGTTGGTCCCAACGATTTGAATGTTTTTCTGCAGCTCAGAGAGGTGTTCATCGGCGAGCCGCCACCCGAAAGTCAATGCGGCCCGACCGATGACCGCACACCATCCAACGATCCGCGGGTCGGGCGCATTGTGCCCATCGGTTGCACAGGGTGGATCGTCAACAATGGGCTTCACGTAACTGCCGGTCACTGCCGTAGCAGTGGCACGTTGCAGTTTAATGTGCCACCCTCGTTGCCCAATGGGACAATTCAGCATCCACCGCCACAGGATCAGTATTCGATCAATAATTCCAGTTGGACCTCCGCTGACGGCGGCATCGGTAACGATTGGGGCGTGTTCAGCGTCTTCAACAATTCGACGACAGGCTTGCAGCCGATTGCCGCACAGGGCGGCGGGTTTACTGTTGTGCAGAACCTCGGCCCTCCTAACATTCGGATTACCGGCTTTGGCGTTGATAGCGGTGATCGGAATCAAACCCAGCAAACGCATGTCGGTCCTAACGCCGGTTCATCGGGAACGACCATGCGGTATCAAGCCGATACCGAGCCGGGCAATTCGGGCAGTCCGGTGATTGACGATGCCAACGGCACAGCCGTCGGCGTTCACACGCACGGTGGTTGTTCGACCAGTGGCAGCGGTAACAACAACGGGACCTCAACGTTTAACGCAGCCTTCTGGGCTGCGCTCAATGTCGGGCCGCCAACGCCGACTATCACCGTCACCTCGCCTAATGGCGGCGAAAACTTGCAGATCGGCAATGTGCATGTGATCACATGGACCTCCTCGAACGTCACCGGCAACGTCAAGATCGAAATTTCACGTGACGGCGGAGGATCATACCAGCCACTCTTTGCCGACACAGCTAATGATGGCTCGGAATCGTGGACTGTCACCGGTCCGGCTACCACGCAGGCCCGCATTCGCGTTTCCAGCGTGAGCAATCCTGCCGTCAACGATACCAGCAATAGTAATTTCACTATTAGTGATCCACCGCCTCCGCCACCGCCGCCGCCACCACCGGGCGTGTGCGCCGTCAGAGCTGTCACCGAAGGCACAACGACAGAGACTGAGACGCTTGATCTGCTCTACCAATTCCGCGACCGCATACTGGCGCAAACAATCAAAGGGCAAGAATACATCCGTGTCTACTACCAATCGTCCCGCGAGCTGGTAGGTATTTTACTGAACGATCCGAGCCTGATGGTGAAAACCCAGCAGGCGCTCGATCGGTTCTTGCCTGTCATACGCTCGCTGGTGGAAAGCGGTCGAGCGACGGTCCGACAGGCTGACTTGCAGGCGCTAGACCAATTGATTGCCGGCTTCATCAACGCCAGCAGTCCGTCGCTGCGCCGCACGTTTGAGCAACTGAGGCGCGACATCCGTGATCCGCAGACGCAGCGGCTCTTCGGTATCACAGTGAGGCCGTAAGTCAACGCATTCACATCGTCGAGGGTCCCGTTGATGGGACCTTCGACGGTCGCGCCATGTGAATTTGGGCGTGCTTTGCGTGCTACGCCTCGTGTGGGCGGCTGCTGCCGCTGCTCCGAGCTCGCTCTGTTTAAAACACCACACTTGAGCCAGTGCCCACACAGCGAGGCCCTGACAAAAACTTGGTCTTTATTCTGCACAATTGGTATTACCCGCGTCATGTTGTCACTAAGTTCGTCATAGGGCGATTTCATTGCCATCCTCTAATCGGTCTTTATCGTTGGTGGCGTGTGCCAACAGACGACCGATTCTTCCGTTCGTCCCTTGCCTGCTTTGACATCTGTCAGTGAACGTCGGTAAGATTTATAGCTCTATAAACTATATTGATGCATGAGGTGCAGGATGGAATTTGGGTTGACGGAAGAACAACAACACATCAAGCGCACGATCCACGAATTTGCTGAAGCTGAGATCAAGCCTCACGTGATGCAGTGGGATGAGTCTCAGCATTTTCCTCGCGAACTGATTCCCAAGCTGGCCGAGTTGGGTTTATTAGGCGTCATCTTTCCGGAGGATTATGGCGGCGCTGGACTGGGGCTGATTGAGTATTGCTTGGTCGTTGAAGAGCTGGCGCGGGTTGATCCTTCGGTGGCATTGTCGGTCGCAGCCCATGTTGGGTTGAGCGCCAAACATATTTTTCTGGCCGGCACAGATGAGCAGAAGCGGAAGCACCTGACGCCGCTGGCGCGCGGCGAGAAGTTAGGCGCGTGGGCCTTGACCGAGTCGTCCAGTGGCAGCGATGCCGCCAACATGAGAACGACCGCCGTCAAGCAAAATGGTATGTGGGTGTTGAACGGTTCCAAGAATTTTATTACTCACGCCAGCTATGCCGACACCTATGTGATTATGGCGGTGACCGATCGCTCGCAAGGGCAGCGGGGCATTTCTGCGTTCATCGTGGAGCGCGGCACACCGGGGCTGATGCCGGGTCGCAAGGAGAATAAACTGGGCATGCGGGCCAGCGATACGGCGGCGCTTGTTTTAGAGGAGTGTCGCGTCCCGGATGAGAACTTGCTGGGTCAACTCAACAGTGGGTTCATTGATTCGCTGCGGGTGTTGGACGGTGGACGAATCGCGATTGGCGCGCTGGCCGTCGGATTAGCGCAAGGAGCGTTGGAAGCTGCATTACGCTATGCGCGGGAGCGTGTGGCCTTCGGTCGGGCGATTGCTGAGTTTCAAGCGATTCAGTTCAAGCTGGCTGACATGAGCACGCAGATCGAAGCGGCGCGGCTGTTGACACTGCAGGCAGCTTATCTGGCGCAGCAGGGCAAACCGTTCAAGAAGGCTGCTTCGATGGCCAAGTTATTCGCCTCGGAAATGGCTGTGCGCGTCGCTGAAGAGGCCATTCAAATCTACGGTGGCTACGGGTACATCAAAGACTACCCGGTAGAAAAATACTGGCGCGACGCCAAGCTGCTCACCATTGGCGAAGGAACAAGCGAGGTGCAACGGATGGTCATTGCCCGCGAGCTGTTAAGGCAGTAACCACTCGACCCACAGAGAAACAAGCAAAATAGAGATGACCATCGCTGACTCGGTCTGTTCTGTCACAGCGTGGCTTGTTTGCGCCGACGCGGCGCCAACCGGTGGTTGACTGTTTTCTGTTTACCCGCTAAGGTTTCGATTTTGTTATATGGGTGGGGGTCTTAATAACATCATCGAGGGCGTGTTGGCACGCAAGCCGCTGGCCATCGCGCGCGCTATATCGCTGGTTGAGAATCGGGAGGCGGATGCGCTGCCGTTGCTCAAGTCCCTGTTTTCAGAGACGGGGCGGGCCGAGATCATCGGCGTAACAGGGGCGCCGGGCGCCGGCAAGAGCACACTGGTGGATCGGCTCGCCGCCCACTATCGCGCGCACGATCAACTGGTCGGCATCATCGCTGTTGATCCATCCAGTCCATTTTCCGGCGGGGCGCTTCTTGGCGACCGCATTCGCATGCAAACGCTGGGCACTGATCCCGGCGTGTTCATCCGCAGCATGGCGACGCGCGGCAACCTCGGCGGATTGGCGGCGACGACAGTTGATGTGGTTTCGATTCTGGACGCCGCCGGCTACCAGAAAATCCTTGTCGAGACAGTGGGCGTTGGTCAGGATGAGATTGATATTGTCAAAACAGCCGATGTGGTGAGCGTTGTGCTCGTGCCCGGCATGGGCGACGAGATTCAGACGATCAAGGCCGGTATCATGGAAATCGGCGATGTGTTTGTCATCAACAAGGCTGACCGTGATGGCGTTGAGCGGCTTGAGCAAGGATTGCATGCGCTGCTGGAATTGACGCGCCGGCCAGACCAGTGGACTCCCATGATTGTTAAGACCATTGCCACACAAAACAAAGGCATTGATCGATGGGCTGCTGCGCTGGCTTCGTATGCTGAGTTTCGCCAGTCCTCAGAGCAGGCCGCGCCGCGCCGCCAGCAGATTGCCGAACAACGCCTGGTTACGCTGCTTGGCGAGCGGTTGCTGAGTATTGCGCTGAGTCGCGGGTTGAGCAATGGCGAATTGAGTCGCTTGGCTCAGGCCGTCGTGCGAAGAGAACGAGACCCCTATTCCATCGTGGAGGAGATTACATCGCGGATTTTATGAACATAGATCACATTGGCATTGCTGTTCGCTCATTGGATGAGTCGTTGAAGTTTTATCAGGATGCGCTAGGCTTGCACTTGCATGAGACCGAAGTTGTCGAAGAGCAAAAAGTGCGGGCAGCGCTCTTGCCGGTAGGCTCCTCGCGGATCGAGTTGTTGGAAGCCACCAGCGATGAGTCGCCGATTGCCAAGTTCATGGCTAAGCGCGGCGAGGGCATTCACCATATCTGCTTCGAGGTGGACGATATTGAGGCGCATCTGGAACGGTTGAAAGCGGCTGGCGCGCGCCTGATTGACGAAACGCCCAGACGCGGCGTCGGCGGCCATAAGATCGCATTTATTCATCCAACGAGCGCGCACGGCGTGCTCATCGAACTGGTCGAGAAAGTATCATGAGCTTTTGAAGGAGCACACGTATGTCATCAACCAAGGTCAAAGTTGCCTTACTGGTCATGGGGTTGCTAACGCTCGGTGGGTTACTAGCCCAGTACCGGGCCACCACTCGAGGTGAGTCGGTACATCTCAATGCCCAACAGGTTGAGCTGCTCATCAATTCCATGCCTGAGCAGCAGCGCAACCTGTATGCGGACCCGGAATCACGCCAGCGCATGCTGGGGATGTTGCAAGAGGCGATCATCTTCGGCGCCGAAGCGCGACGCTTGGGGTATACCAGCCGGCATGAGCATATCTATCAAATGGGAGTCCAGCGGGATTTCCTATTGAGTTCAGCGTATCGGGATCGGCACAGAGAAGTGACGGTCAAGCCAGAAGAGGTCGAGGCATATTTTCGACAAAACCCCGGCGCGATGGATGAATTCCTCCGCTACAACCCACAGTTTGGCAGCCGACGGCAAGGCATTGACCAGCGGCTCAGGCAACAACTGGCCGAGATTCGCATCTTGGCGGAGCGGGCACGTCAGGAAGGATTGGATCGCGATCCGGGCGTGGCCATGCAACTTGCCTACTTCCCGCTCTACGTGTTGCGTGAAGCGTTGCTTAAGGACTTGCAAGCCAAAGTCAGGGTCAGTGATGAGGAGATCGAAGAATTTTATCACCGGCACAGAAGCGAATTCGATCAAGTTCGCGCCCGACACATTCTGTTCAACACCAAGCCGCCACTAGGCTCAGACGGCAAGTCGTCGCCAGCGCCCGATCCGGCTGCTGTGCGCCAGAAAGCCGAAGCTGTGCTCAAACGCGCCAAAGCCGGCGAGGATTTTGCTCAACTGGCAAAGGAATTTTCTGAAGACCCCAGCTCCAAAGAGCAGGGCGGCGATCTCGGCTTTTTCGGCAAAGGGCAGATGACGCCCAAGTTTGAGGAAGTCGCCTTCAGCTTGTCACCAGGGACTATCAGCGACATCGTTGAAACGCCGTTCGGGTTACATATCATCAAGGTGGAAGAACGTCGCACCGCGCCGCTAGACCAAGACCTCAAAGGCGTGATCGAGAATCGGCTTCGACGCCGCAAGCATGAAGAGCAGTTACGTCAGATTCGGGCGCGGCACCCGGTCATCGTCGAAGGAGCGAAGCCGCCTGATGAGATGAACTCGAACGAAAGACCGTTGCGAAAACGATAATGCACGATGAGTCATCAGCCCATGACATTCAGTTAGGCGATTTTTGCCTGAGCGTTATCTCCGATGGAACGTTCTGGCTCGACGGCGGAGCAGTTTTCGGCGTTGTGCCGCGCCAGTTGTGGCAACAGGTGGCTCCGCCTGATTCATACAATCGCGTTCGGTTGGGATTAAATACGCTGCTGGTGCGCACGGGAGATTATACCGTGCTGATTGATACCGGCATTGGCGATAAGTGGGATCAAAAACATCGCGCCATGTATGGAATCAGCAACTCACCTACGCTTCTCGACGGTTTGAGGCAACGCGGTGTTGCGCCGGAAGACGTTGATCTGGTCATCAACACGCATCTGCACTTCGATCACTGTGGCTGGAATACGCGCGTTGTGGACGGCATGCTGCGCCCGACGTTTCCGCGCGCCCGCTACGTTGTCCAACGGGGCGAGTATGAGCATGCCAATCAGCCGCATGAGCGTGACCGCGCCAGTTATCGTGCGGAGAACTGGGCTGGATTGGAAGCCAGCGGACAACTGGAGTTGATCGAGGGCGACCAGCAGGTGCTACCGGGCATTCACGTGATGAAATTAGGTGGGCACAATCGCGATTTTCAATGCGTCCTGATTCAGTCATGTGGCCGCACAGCCATCTTCTGGAGCGACCTGATACCGATGACGCCGCATGTGCAACTGCCCTGGATCATGGCGTTCGATTTGTATCCCGAACAGACGTTAATGCACAAAAAACGGCTCATTCCGCAGGCAGCACGCGAAGGGTGGCTGTGTGTGTTTCATCATGACGCAGCGATGCCAGTGGGAACAATTGTGGAGGAGAATGGAAAATACGTAGTCAGAAGCCTGACGTCAGAATCCGGGATGCAGAAGGGGGATTCGCTTTTGACTCCTGGCTCCTGACTTCTGACTTCTAACTTCTGACTCGGCGATTTGGAGGCTCTATGGCTCAAGCAGACATCGGCGTGATTGGCGGCAGTGGCTTTTATCAAATGGAAGGGCTGACCGACATCGAAGAGGTCAGCATTGATACGCCGTTTGGCGCGCCCTCGGATCAGTTCCTCATTGGGACACTGGAAGGCCAGCGCGTGGCCTTCCTGGCTCGACATGGACGCGGCCATTTGTTGTTGCCGACGGAGCTGCCATTCCGCGCCAACATCTATGCAATGAAACTGCTCGGCGTTCGACGAATCATCTCGGCGAGCGCTGTCGGCTCATTGCAGGAACGCTATGCGCCGACAGACATCGTGATCCCTGATCAATTTTTTGATCGGACACGACAGCGGGTCTCTACATTCTTCGGTCACGGTTTGGTGGCTCATATCACTTTCGCTGATCCGGTTTGTCCTGTGCTCGGCGATGTGTTGCAGGCGGCGGCGAGCGAGATCAACGGATTGAAGGTGCATCGCGGTGGGACCTACCTGTGTATGGAGGGGCCGGCCTTTTCCACCAAAGCTGAATCGCATGTCTACCGTTCATGGGGCATGGATGTGATCGGCATGACCAATCTGCAAGAGGCCAAGCTGGCCCGCGAAGCAGAAATTTGCTACAGCACAATGGCGCTGGTGACCGATTATGATTGTTGGCATCCTGAGCACGATTCGGTGACCGTGGAAATGGTCATCAATTACTTGAATCAGAACACGGCCAATGCTCAGCAGCTCATCCGAAACGCTGTCCGGCGCCTCAACGATCCACAGCCGCCGTGTAAATGCCAATCATCGCTCAAGCATGCTATACTCACACAGCGGGATAAAATTCCGCGGGAAACGATCGAGAAACTGTGGGCCATTGTCGGAAAGTATTTTCAGGAGTAAGACGTATGAGATGGTTGATCGCCATTGCGCTGATACTGGCAGTGAAGCTACCGGCCGCGTGGGCGTGGCAAGGGGGCGTCGTACACGGTCCGGTTGAAGAATGGCGCGACCGGGAACTGGAAAAACAATCGCTTCATCACCTGCAGGTCGCACGATTCTATTTCAAGAAAAAACGGTGGGCGGCAGCGCGCGGTCGCTTGCAAGAGATCGTTGCCCGCAATCCGCGGTTCGCGGGCATGGCGGAAGTCTATTACATGCTGGGCGAGGTCTATGCTCAGACTAACGAACCGGAACAGGCTCAGGAATTATTCTCTCGGGTGGTTGAAGAATTTCCTGATAGCGAGTTCGCAGGCAAAGCTAAAGCTCGGCTTGAGCAACTGGCGCGTAAAATGTAGAGTGGGAGGAACCGCAAGGCACAGTAGAGTGGCATGAAGCGCAAGGCACGCTGTCGCGCGTGTGGACGTATCGAGGTTGAGATGGAGGCAGGCCAGTTCAACCTATCGCTTCTCTCAGGTCAGATGAGTAACTGATGGGTCTTCAGGTGAGGTAAGCAAGCAAGGTCAAACAAACTATGAACAGCAACTGGAAAACGGCGCCGGCAAGCGCCGGGCGGAAAACGGCGCCGGCAGGCGGCGCGCAGAGAAGTGCGCCGGCACATTTTAGTCAGGGAGGTATGCATGTCTATCGTGGTGGTTGGCTCCGTCGCGTTTGATGCGATTGAGACGCCGTTTGGTCAGCGCGATAAAATTTTGGGTGGCTCAGCGACGCATTTTTCACTGGCTGCCAGCTTTTTCACTGATGTCAAGGTGATTGCCGTCGTCGGAGCCGATTTCGGTCCATCTGAAGAGGCTGTGTTTCACGCCCGTCACATTGATATTTCCGGGATTGAGCGCGTGCCTGATGGAAAAACGTTTTTCTGGTCTGGGTTGTATGGGTACGATTTGAATGATCGCGTCACACGCGCCACCGAGTTGAATGTGTTTGCTGATTTCAAGCCGAAGCTGGATGAAGCGGCTTGTCGAGCGCCCTATTTGTTTCTAGGCAACATCCATCCGAGGCTGCAATTGGACGTCAAGCGACAGATGGTCGGACCGCGCCTGGTGGCGCTCGATACGATGAATTACTGGATTGAACGCACGCGCGAGGAATTGCTGGCGGTGCTTCGGGAAATTGACGTGTTGATCATCAATGATGCTGAAGCGCGTCAATTGACAGGCGAGCCGAATCTGGTCAAGGCCGCGCAGCAGATTCGTCAGTGGGGCCCCAAAACGCTCGTTATCAAACGAGGCGAGTACGGCGCTGTGATGTTTGATAATGGTGAGTTTTTTGTAGCGCCTGGTCTGCCGCTGGAAACAGTGTTCGATCCGACCGGCGCCGGCGATTCCTTTGCCGGTGGCTTTCTGGGTTACCTGGCCGCGATTGGTCATGTTGACACAGTCGCTCTGCGGCGGGCAGTGATTTACGGATCAGTGATGGCTTCATTTTGCGTGGAAGCGTTTGGTTGTGAACGATTGTGCGCCCTGACCTACGATGACATCAATGCTCGATTCCGTCAGTTCAAGCAACTTGTGCAATTCGAAGACAGTGAGTTCCAACGGCCAACCGGCACGGCCATCGGCGTCACATTGGCCGAGTAAGCAGACCAAGCTCCTCTATGCAGTTTGTCAAGTATCAGGCGTCGGGCAATGATTTCTTGGTGGTAGACAAGGCTGACTTACCTGAGCGGACGGTGGTGGGACAACTCGCCCAGCGGCTCTGTGAGCGGCATTATGGAGCGGGAGCCGATGGCCTGTTAGTGATCGAACGTTGTCAGCACGGCGCGTCGGCGGATTTCTCCATGCTGGTGATCAATGCCGACGGCAGCGCCGCTGAGATGTCAGGTAACGGCGTTCGTTGCGCCGCTGCGTATGTCTATCACGAGAAGCAGTGGGCTGGAGATGTAGTTCGTATTGATACCCACGCCGGGACCAAATCGCTCCGACGATTAAGCCCGTGTGGGCCGACCATGATGTTCGAGGTTGAAATGGGCCGACCTCAACTGGCCAGTTCTGACATTCCTATCTTAGTAGATCGAGCATTGACGCCGGTGGTCAACTACCCGTTGAAGCTTGGTGATGCGGTCCTCTCCATCACTGCTTCCTCAATGGGGAATCCACATTGCTCGGTGATCGTGTCGGACCTCACGTTGATTGATGTGAACACGCTGGGCCCTCAGATTGAAAATCATCCCGTGTTTCCTCAGCGCACGAACGTTGAATTTGTTCAGGTCATCCGTCGCGATCAGATTGAGGTGCGCTTTTGGGAACGCGGCGTCGGTCGCACGTTATCCTCGGGCACAGGTTCGTGCGCGGCAGCGATTGCCGCGATACTGAACGGTTTGACCGACCGAGAGGTCCGCGTGCAGACACAGGCTGGCGAGCTGTCGGTTCGGTGGCGCGACGATGACGTCGTCGTGCTGGTCGGCCCCGTCACCGTCGTCTATCGGGGCGAGTGGCTGGCCCCGTTGGATTAAACGCTTTGGAGGGATCATGCCATTTTGCCCGCAGTGTCGAACCGAATATCGTCCGGAGTACACGCAGTGTAGCGATTGTGGCGAGTGGTTGGTGGCTGTGTTGCCGGAGGCATCAACGTTGGAAGAAGAAGAGGCAGGCCAACAGACCATTCATCTGGTGAAACTGGCGGAGTTTCTCACCCCAGTTGAATCGGAGATGCTCAGGGAGCTCCTCCAGCAAAACGGCATCGAGGTGGTTGTGCGTGGCTACGCCGATGCAATCAGTCCGCTACATGGCGTCACGGTGCTTGTGGCCGAACCACACCTGCAACGCGCGATCGAGCTTTATGAGGCTTTCTTCGGTGAGTTTGATCGTGAGGATGAGCCGATGGGATTCGATCAGGAGCCTTATCAATGATGTTCAGTCGGGCAGGGCAGTGGTTCAAATTCATTGGCCACGCTTTCGCAAGGACGCCTACAGCAAAGCCGGTAGCTGGTCGGGCAGAGCAATGGTTCAAATTCATCGGTGACACGGCTGTCGCCTTGATGTTTCCCCAGATGTGTTCTCTCTGTGGCTTGCCGGTTGACTCATTAGACGACGGGGTCACCTGTCGTCGCTGTTGGGACGAAACGCCCCGCCTTGACCGAACAAGCTGTTGTGAGCGATGTGGCTGGCCGGCTCACGTCAAACAGCCGCGCGGCGCTCACTCAGCGGGATGTCCTCAATGCCGCGACCTTGTGCTGACCGCATTGCGATATGCTGCCCCGTATGAGGGCGCATGCCGCCAGAATATCCTGTTTCTCAAAGACCATCCTGTTGTGTGCGGTCGGATTAAGGAGATGCTCGTCCAGACGCTGAAACAAGAAGCTGTGCTTCAAGCCGCCACGTTAGTCGTGCCCGTCCCATTGCATCCTCAAAGACGACGTGAGCGCGGATTTAATCAAGCCGAGCTGGTGAGCAGGATAGTGGCGCGCGTCATGGGCACTGCGTTATGTCGTCGCGCGTTGATTCGGATCAAGCACACGGAACAACATCGCGCTGGCATGGATGCCATCGCGCGAGCTAAAAGCGTCAGTGAGGCATTTGCTCTGAAGCATCCTCACCTGATCGCCGACCAACATGTGATGTTGGTTGATGATGTGTACACCAGTGGCGCCACACTCAATGCGTGCGCGCGGGTTCTGTGGCAAGCCGGCGCCCGCTCGGTGGTGGGTTTTACTATCGCGCGCGTGGTGAGTCGCTCGGCTCTGCCGCAGCGCTCAGCAGCTTGAAGTTCGACACTCAACCGCGTAGACTGATGGCTTATGAAACGAGTCACCAAACATTGTGTTTTTTGTCAAACACCGACCGATGTCGTGGTAGATAAGAGTTTTGATCAAACATTGATTCGGCTGCTTGAGGAGAAGCCAGCCATTTGTCGCCGTTGCGTTCAGGAACGCCACCGCGACCCGAACGAAAAATACTTCGTCTATGCCGGGGATATTTATCAAAAATGCGGCGATGTGCATCTGCGGTTATGGCCGATTGGCTCATTTCATTAACCGCTCTGCAACGTGGTGTTCACTCGGCGATCTTCGCGCAGCTTTCGCATCCACGATTGGAAGGTGAACAATCAACGAGCCTCAGCAAATTCATCCGGCTCGAATCGCTCAAGGTTGTTTGCGTAGCTGAATGGTTCCGGACACAGTGCGCACCAACAAGATTGCATGACCCTGGCCGTAGTCTCCTGTCACGTGATGATCTGAGCGTTGTGCTCCGTTCAGATGAACTCCTTCGGTTTGAATACGACCTTGTCGCGTGGCGGCATCGAAGGTAAATGAGGCTGGATCGCGAAAGCTGATGTCAATGCGGCCCATGGCTGAGTAGAGGTGGTATTTGCCTTCGTGGTTCAGTTGACCCGACAGTTTGATGTTGCCACTCATGCTGCTGGTCGCGTCTATCCAGGTGCCACCCGTGTCAATCAACTCAATGTCTCCGTCAGTGGTCAACGCCTTCAGCTTAGTCCGCACCCCGCGCACAACAATTTTCCCATTCATTGTTGATAGGTTGACTTCGCAGGTGGGAGGCAGCCAAACACGAAAATGAACCGGCTCCGTCGAGACCAGTCCTTTGCGACGCAGCTTGATGATGAGCGCCCCTTTCGATAGGTTGGGTTCAATGAACGTATGAGGCGCATGGATTTCGGCCATTATTTTGATCTCCTGGCGGTCCCAGGCCTGGACTTCAATGTTGCCGTGCAGTGATGTATTGTCCAGCGTCAAGGATGAAATCTGGTGTGCTGGGAAAGTTTTTTCGTACGGTTGGGGCTGCGTTTTTAGACGGCCGGCTGAAGGTTGCGCCAAGAGAGGAACCGTTGTGATGAGCAAGAAAATGACCAGCGTATCAGCACGATATGTTTGCCTCATGCCTCCCACCACTGATGAGAATTGTGATCTTAAAGCTCAGAAAACTGCTTGAGCATTTCCAGTTTGGCCTGCAACGCCGATTCGTAAACGGCCTGCAGCGCCAGATCAGTAGAGTTGAGCCGCGCCTTCTCCTGGCAATAGGACAGGCACGCATCAATTTTCTTGAGATTCTGTTGGTAGACGGCTTTCAATTCAGGGCTCCAGCGAGACTGGGCGACTTTAATCCGTTGCTGTAGTTCGTTGATGCGTTCTTGCACGATGTCCATTTCGATCCTCGTTTTCTGAGTGATCGACTTGTTAGTGATTCTTCTGCTTATTCTGGGGGTGCTCCCCTCTCCCCAGTTGGACGAGTTACCCTGGGCGATCGGTGGTTGGTTCACCGGCGTTGAGGTACGGTAATAGAAGACGGCGCCCCCGATGGCAATGAGCAACACCGCGGCCAGCGCCGGTTGCCAGGCCCAGCCGCTGAAGTTAAAAGGGAGCCAACGTTCCAACCAGCGTGTGGGTGCTGGCACTGGCCTGGGCGTTGGCGCTGAGTTAATATGGGCAAGAATGTTCTGCCAGACGCGGTCACTCGGTTCGTGCAAGGGGAGTTGGCGACTCGCCTGGCAAATGGCCAGTAAATCTTGATAGCATGAATAGCAATCAGGGCAATCCAGAAAATGAGTCTCAATAAGCTGGCGCTCAGCCGGAGATAAGAGCTCGTCAATATAGTCAGAGATTTTTTCTTGATATGCTGTGCATGACATATATCCTTACTCCTCAGAACGCAGTATGCTCCGCAGTCTCATGCGGGCTTTATGCAATTGCGATTTGGAAGTCCCCACACTGCAATGGAGCATCCGGGCGATTTCCTCATGCTCATAGCCTTCGACATCATGCAGAAGAAACACGGAACGATAGCCAGGCGGAAGCTGTGCAATGGCTTGTTCCAGGGCGACGCGATCAACAATGGGCATCTCCTGGGGGCGCTCCGTGCCTGGCTCGGTGACCTCGACCATGTCTCCTTCTTCAGTGGTTGTTTCCAGGCGCACATTGCGCTTGCGAAAGTGCATGAGGATTTGGTTGATGGTCAGTCGGTGTAGCCAGGTGGTGAAGGCGGCTTCGCCTCGGAAGCTCCCGATCTTGCGGTATACCTGGATGAAGACCTCTTGCGTCATATCCTCAGCGTCGGCCGGATTGTTCAACATCCTTAAGCATAGTGAGTACACCCGCCGACGGTGCATCTCATAAAGCTTGCCAAAGGCATCTATGTCCCCGCTCGCTGATTGAGCTACTAGTTGGGATTCCGAAGCGTCGTCTAAAATGTTCGCCCCCATTGCTCCGCTTTCTTTGTCGGAGCATCCCAGCTAGCCATTCAATCACGCTCACTGCGATGCTCTCATTTTTTGATCGGTTGTCCCGCGCATTATAGTATTTTAATTTTTCAGGCGAAAGGCCTTGTCAGCGGTGACCAAGACTGCGCTAAAAGTCCAGCAAGGCGCTCTTGCCTGTGTGTTGCTTTAGGTGATCAACCCACATATAATCTTGCCCTTAGCTCGAATCACGCTGATATGAAGACGGTCATCTCGACACAACAGCTCTACGAACAGGTCTCAGCCGCCCTCGATCAGGGCGACAGCGTGGTCATTGCCACTGTTGTCGAAACAATTGGTTCAACCCCTCAACGGGCCGGAGCCAAGCTGGCTATTTTTGAAGATGGCCACATGATTGGGACCGTTGGGGGTGGTTGTGTTGAAGCAGAGGTGTGGGCGCAGGCCCGTGAAGTGCGCCGCCGAGGTCAGTCCGGTCTGTTCACGTTTTACTTGAATGATGATCCCGAAAAAGAAGAAGGAGACGTGTGCGGCGGCACGATGAAGATATTCCTCGACCTGTGGTCGCCTTGAGCGCGAGGCTACTGATTGACCGTCGCCTCAGTCGAACCGTGACTGAGCAGGAACCAGCTTCCTGAGCAGGCTTTGCCCCTATGGATTTAGCAGCGCGTCTGAAATTGCGATCCAATGACGTCGTCTCGTTTGTCGGAGGCGGTGGAAAAACAACGTGCATCTTTCGGCTGGGCAGAGAGCTTTTTCAACAACGTCGAAAAGCCATCATCACGACCACTACGCGCATAGGTGCTTGGCAGACCGATGGACATCCTGTGCTGATGCTGAGCTGTTGGCCGACGGCATCGGCGTGGCTGAGCCAGCTTCACGCTCAACTGGCTTTCCATTCAGTGGTGATCGTGGTAGCAAAACGAGAGGACCATAAGCTCATCGGGATTGCCCCTGAAGCGATTTCGTCTTTTTGCTCGTTTGTGGACGCCGTGTTGGTTGAAGCCGATGGAGCGCGGTCACGGTCACTGAAAGCGCCGGCTGCGTATGAACCGGTTTGGCCTCCGGCGACGACCTTGGCTATCGCTGTCGTCGGCGTGGACGCCGTCGGCGCCCCGTTCAACTCAACAGTGGTTCATCGGCTTGAGCAGGTCGCCGCTATTGCTGGCCTGAGCGAGGGCGAACTCATTACGCCTCATGCGGTCGCTTCATGTATCTTGCACGAGGATGGGCTATTTGCTCGCGTCCCTTCGATGGCTCGGCGATGTGTGTTGATCAACAAGGTGAATTCAGAGGCACAACGCGCCGTGGCGATGCAGATTGCTCAGATCGTCGCTGGGCGCGATTCGGCGCTTGATGTAGTCATCGCTGATGTTCGCCTTAATTACGTCAAGGTGTGGTTATGACCGACAGAGAACTGGCGCAAGCGATCAAGCGGGTCTACAGTGAAGGAGTTCCGGCGGCGCTCATCACCGTGTTGGAAGCAGCGCCTGAGCTGGTCGGAGCAAAACTGCTCATTCGATTTTCTGAATCGGGTTTGCCTGAGCTTATTGGTGAGCCGTTGCCGCCTCTTGTGAAGTGCTGTGATCAACTGGTAGAAGCGGCCAGAGGCGTCATCCAGCGTGGGACAATTTCGCACCTGCGGATTGCAGTTGAAGGCAAGCATGACTCAATACACGTAATGATCGAGCCTGTGCGTCGCCGGCCTGAACTGATCATTTGCGGGGCGGGGCACATCGGCCAGGCGCTCGCTCCGATGGCCTGCCTGCTCGATTTTGAGGTGATCGTGATTGATGATCGCGCTGATTATGCTTCGCCCGAACTTTTTCCTGACGGCGTTCGGCTGATCGCGCAACCTTATGCGGAAGCCCTTGCCTCGTTGAACGTGACGCCGTCAACAAGCATTGTCGTGGTGACGCGCGGGCACAAGCATGACGAGAGTTGTTTAAGGATTGTGCTCAACACGCCCGCCCACTACATCGGCATGATCGGCAGTCGCAAGCGGGTGATCACCGTTTTTCGTCGGTTGCTGGATGAGGGATATTCACGGGAAGCCATCGGGCGGGTTCATGCGCCGATTGGACTGGACATCGGCGCGCGCACGCCGGCGGAGATTGCCGTGGCGATTCTGGCTGAGATCATCCTCAACAAGTACGGCGGTACAGGCGCGCCGAAACGACAGGCGGTCAAGCCCGAATTGCATCTGCGATAGGGTTGCAAAATGATTCAACGACGAATTGATGTTCATGCGTGGAGTTGATCGAGGACGTGCTCAACGGTTCAGGGGACGGGTTGAAGGTGAACATATACTCAGACCGAAGTGCAGGCCATATCAATGATGAACGGCTCAAGCAGCGCTTGGTGAGAATGTGGAGCTGGCCGAGAGTATTTTGTCTCAAAGCAAAGGGCCGGCGCGTGCTTACCGCCGGGAAAAATGCTCTCTGCCATGATGAACCGCTTAGAGCGATTTTCAATTGCCTTTAGTCTGGAAGCCTCACATCTTGCGGGCTCACGCACGATGGAAGCGTGCGCTCCCGAGGTAAACTCGTTCGCAAATCACTTTAGGGTTTCTTGACCAGGTAGCACGCGACATGATGGCCGGGTTCGGCTTCGATCAGGGTTGGTTCTTTCTCTTTGCATTCAGGCATCACAAACGGGCAGCGCGTATGAAACCGGCAGCCAGACGGCGGGTTGAGCGGCGAGGGCAGGTCACCCCTGGCCAGTGTGCGTTCACGCTTGATGTCCGGGTCGGCGACCGGCACGCTCGAGAGCAACAGTTGGGTGTATGGATGCAAAGGGTTTTGGTAAATCGTATCGCTCGGCGCCAGCTCCACGAGTTTCCCCAGGTACATGACACCAACGCGCGTCGAAATGTGGCGGACGATAGACAGATCATGTGAGATGAACAGGTAAGTCAAGCCGTGCCGCTCTTGCAGGTCTTGAAGCAAATTGATGATTTGCGCTTGAATGGAAACGTCGAGAGCGGAGACCGGCTCATCCGCCACGATGAATTTCGGATTCAGCGCCAGCGCCCGCGCGATGCCGATGCGTTGACGCTGGCCGCCGGAGAATTCGTGTGGATAGCGACTCGCGTAGCTTGGATCAAGTCCGACATCCTCCATTAGCTCACGCACGCGCTGTTGCCGTTCAGCTTTCGAGCCCAGACGGTGGACGATGAGCGGTTCCTCAATAATCTTGCCAACGGTCATCCTCGGATTGAGTGAGGAGTACGGGTCTTGAAAGATGATCTGCATGTGACGGCGCATGGCGCGCATCTCGTTGCGGTTCAGTTGCAGCAGATTCGTTCCTTCAAATCGAACAGCGCCGGCGTCGGGTTCAATCAGCCTGAGAATACAGCGACCGAATGTTGTCTTGCCGCAGCCTGATTCGCCCACCAATCCCAATGTCTCGCCTTGTGCGATAGAGAGACTTAGGTCGTCTACGGCGCGCACCACCTGTCGTTGGCGAGCAAAGAACCCTTCGTTGAGCCTGAAATGTTTGGTCAGATTGTTGACTTGGACAAGCGGAATCGTTTCACTCATGACAGAACACCGAGCCGTTGACCAACTCTCTTGAATGCCTCCAACGCGCGATCCAGATGTTCTCGTGTGTGCGCTGCTGAGATCTGTGCGCGCAGTCGGGCTTCGCCTTTGGGCACCACCGGATACCACAGCCCCTTGATGTAGACACCTTCGTTCAACAGCTCATCGCTCATGTCCATAGCCAACGCTGCTTCGCCCAGCATGATGGGCACAATCGGATGCGCGCCAGCAATGATGGTGAAACCGAGATTGACGATCTCTTTGCGGAAGTAGGCCGTGTTCTCGTGCAAGCGTTCGACGAACGACGTATCGGTTTCCAGTATATTCAGCGCTTCAATCGAGGCAGCCACAACGGGCGGCGGCATGGAATTGGAAAACGTATAAGGTCGAGACTTTTGCCGCAAGAACGTGATCAGCTCTTTCCTGCCGGCGATGAATCCGCCAGAAGCGCCGCCCAATGCTTTGCCGAATGTGCCAGTGATGACATCAATCTGGCCATGCACACCCAGTTCTTCTGGTGTGCCTCGTCCTGTTCGACCCAGCACGCCGGTTGCGTGTGAATCATCCACGAATAACAGGGCGCCGTGTTTCCTTGCCAGGGCCACCAGTTCGGGCAGCGGCGCCAGGTCGCCTTCCATGCTGAACACGCCGTCGGTGGCGATGATTTTGATACGGTAGTCTTCTTTCGCGTCAGCATCCAGCAGTTCAGTCAAGTGAGCCACGTCGGCATGCCGATAGGGTTTCGATTCAGTTGACTTGGCGATAATACGACAAAGCCGGATGCCGTCAATGATGCTCGCGTGGTTCAGTTGGTCGCTATAGATCACGTCACGATAATTTTGCCTGCCGAAGTCGTTGGCGATGAGTCCGGCGAAGAACGCCTCGTTCGCCGCAAAGCATGATGAGTGCAAAATGGCGTCTTCACAGCCGACGAACGCGGCGATCTTTTGCTCCAGTTCCAGATGGACCGGTTGCGTGCCACAAAGGAAGCGCACTGAGGAAAGCCCATAGCCGTATTGCTCCAGTGCCCGGCGCGCCGCCTCTTTGATGCGCGGATGATTGGAAAGGCCAAGGTAGTTATTGGACGCCAGCATGACCACTTGACGACCACCCACCATGACCGTTGGGCCCTGCTCGCCATCGAGCGGCACTTCGTATTTGAAGGTCTTGGTCTGTTGCATCTGCTCGAGTTCGTTGGCCAGCGCCGCGTAAATCGTATCGCGTGTGAGCATGTTTGTTCACCTCCTGTAACGCTGAGGTTATTTTTGGTAGTAACGTGAGATGGTCGGCACGAGGTACTCATCAAAGGCGCGATCCAGATCATAATCCGGCTTCCAGCCCCAATCATCGCGCGCCGGCATGTCGTCAACGTTGGCCGGCCAGGAGTCAACAATCCGCGCGCGCGGCACATCCACTTTGAACGTGATACGAGCGTTGGGAAATGCGCGCAGAACACGGTCGCGGAATTCACCTGCTGTGAAACTGAAGGATGTGACATTGTACACCCGTTGCGTCAGCCGCTCGGCGGGCGCGTCGGCCAGCATGGTCAGCGCTTTGATCGCGTCGGGCATGACCATGAACGGCAACTGCGCGCCTTCATCTACGAAGCACTCGTAGGGTTCGCCTTTGGCGGCTGCGTGAAGCATTTCGGGCGCGTAATCGCTGGTGCCGCCTGAAGGAATCGTGGTCGCGCTGATCAATCCGGGAAAGCGCAGCGCCCGGAAGTCTACCCCGCTGGAGGCTTGCTCTGCCGAAAGCTGACGGAAGTGCAGCGTGAAGTAACGGCCGAGTTGTTCGCAGTAGAGTTTATTGCAGCCATACATGGTCGTGGGGAAATTGAAGTCAGTTTCTCGCACGCGGCCGATGCGCATTTTGGTGGCGCGATCCGGTAACCCATAGGCAGCAATCGAGCTTGGAAATAGGAATTTGACAGTGTGGCCATGCCAGCGCGACTGCTCATGAGCCAGTTGCAACAGATTGAGCGTCCCTTCCACATTGACGCGATGCGCGCGCGCCGGCGTGTATTCTGAGCGTGTGCTGAGCAGCGCCGCCAGATGGTAAATTTGATGAATTTCGTATTCGCTCACCATGCGCTGCAACAGATTCTCGTCCAGGATGTCGCCGACGATGGTCGCCGTGCAATAGCGCGCCAACTGTTCGTCAATTTGATTGAGATCAATGGCCACGATGTTTGACGCTCCGTGTTGACCGAGGTGGTTGATGAGTCCGTGTCCGATCTCACCGTTAGCGCCGGTAATCAAAATAACAGGCTTTCGCATAGGCCCTGATTGTACTCAGGGCTGTTGAATTATTCCAGAGCGTGGATTGAGCCACATGATTTTGTGATTCAATCGCCGCACAAGCGGACCGCTGAGGAGCCGATCGTCGGTCAATCGCCTCGCTGCTCTGGCACGCCGCGAACAATCAAAATGGATCACCGGCGGGAACGCCTGCGCCACATTCTGCTCATCCTGACGATCCGCGCGCACGAAGTGCGGCGTAGTGATGTGATTTTCCGTCACGTGCTCCAGATCAGCGCATTTCCACTCGGTGCCGGGCTGATTGGTCCTGTGCCATTCGACGCACGACTGATCGGTCCTCGCTTGATACAGCCCCATCGAGACGTTATTCCATTGGTGCTGCATCAGGGCGGTGTAACTACACAGATTCGGAGGATTGAGACAGCCGACAAAGTTCGTGTAGTTCAGGTCTTCAAATGCCGTCCATAGCCGGCATCAATCACGGCGCGATACACCAGCGGGCAATTCCCGCCCGACTGGCACTGGACGTTATCTCGACGCAGGAGTTGTCCGAGCCGGTCAGCATGATGTCGGACGCCGCTTGATCCGGCCGACGTGCCGGAGAACAGCACGTGGGTGGCGGTGTCTAAATCGGGCATCGTGATGCGCTCGCGTTCGGCGTTCTGATAGGTGACGGGCTGACCGCCGGGCAGCCGCTGCAACATCCTGATGACGGCCTCCAAGATGTTGGTGCCCTTGAAGTGGATTCGGTATTGGATGGTGTTACCGCCAGGCCCTATCGCCGATAACACCACATTGCGAGCAGTCCCGGACCAAACGTCAGAGCTGCAATAGTAGATGAGCACATGGTTCCAGGAGGCGAAATGGTTCCGTGGGTCCTGAGTGAAGATGCCGTCACCTCGGATTGAAGACGGAAGCGGTCTGAACGTGGTGCTCATTTTGTCGGCGCCGAAGTTGGTCCCGGAGCTGCACCATCGTTCGGCGCACGATTGGCCATCTTGGCATCCGCCACCGCCTTGCAAGTGAATGTGCCATTTGTTTCGATCAGCTTCACTCGAATATCGGCGAACGTAGAAGACAGCGCCCGACCCGTCATTGCAGACGGCGTCGGGGAAGTTGTTGAGATTGACATTGATTCTGAACAGGGCGTTCCCAGGGGCGACATCGCCGACTTCTCCCACCCGACCACAGGGCAACGCGTTGTCAATTTCCGGTGGTTGTTGAGCAGAGCT